>JAFXTY010000080.1 GCA_017535435.1 Spirochaetia bacterium
CCAGGGCAGCCAGAACGCCGTTCACCAGAATCCAGGTGACCAGCATGTCAGCGCTCTTGTCCCATCCAGCACGGAAGAATCCGGCAATCACAATGGCTGCAAACAGGGCAGGAATAGTCCAGGGGATAATCTTGGCTGCCCTGGTCTTGGGCGGCACATTGGATATAGGATCAAGAGCAGGGGTGTTTCCCGCCTTCTCGAAAGCCTCGAAATGGCGCAGTATTCCAGGGACATGGCCGGCACCCAGCACAGCCAGCACCCTCCCCTCCCTGCACTCATATATCTTTGACGCCAGGTACAGATCCCGCTCGTCTATAATAGCGCCCTTGGCAGAAGGGAGGTATTCAGCCATCTCCTGCATCATCTTGTCCATGGCATTGGTCTTCTTAAGATTCTCGATCTCCTCCTCGGAGACCTCCTCTTTAGTCACTATGCTGCCTATAAGGGAGTTGACCATCTTGGCCTTCTCTCCCATGCTGGAAAGCTTCCACGCCCTCTTCAGGGTAACCTGTATGTCCCGGTCTGCAAGTGTATAAGGAATATTGTTCTCTATGGCAGTCTCAACCGCCTGCCTCATATCCTCTCCCGGCTTTATATCAAGGTTGGCCCCTATCTTCTTCTGGAATGCAGACATAGCCAGGTTGGCAAGGAAGAAGAATCCCTGTCCTGTCTTTATGATCTTGTATATGTCCAGATCCTCGTATCTGCTTTTCTCCCGCAGGCTCTTGAAACGCCGCTCATCCAGCTCCACACACACCCGGTCCGGCATCTCTGCGGCAATGACACTCTTCACCTGCTCCACACTCTCGTGGGATACATGGGCAGTGCCTACCAGAGTTATCTCCCGGCCATCAACCTTGACCCGGGTAAGGGTGTCTGTCTTCTCAAGAATTTCCAATTTGTGCTCCGATCACGCCTGCTTGTAGGTAGCCAGGAAATCTTTGAGCCGCACCATAGCTTCCACAAGGTCATCCTTAGGCGGCAGGAGCACGATTCTGCAGTGATCAGGCTTTGGCCAGTTGAAGCCGGTGCCAGATACCATAAGGACGTTCTTGGCGTTCAGGAAGTCCAGGACAAACCTGTTGTCATCTTTTATGTTGAATTTCTCTGTATCGAATTTAGGGAAAACATAGAGGGATCCCCTCGCCTTCTTGCAGGAGACACCAGGAATATCGTTGAGCATCTGATGGATTATGTCCCTCTGCTCTCTTAAGCGGCCACCCTCTGCTGTAAGGGCAAAGATGGAGTCGTCCTTCTCCAGAGCCGGTTTAATGGCATACTGGGCAGGCACATTGCTGCAGAGCCGCATGCTGGTGAGGGTCTTAATGCCGTCCAGATATCCTCTGTACCGCTCCTTGTTGCCGGAGATAACCATCCAGCCGGCTCTGACTCCGCAGGCTCTGTGGACTTTGGAAAGACCGTTGAAGGTGAACACCAGGATATCGTCTGCCATGGCGGCTGGTGAATAGTGGATGTCGCCGTCGTAGAGGATCCGGTCGTAGATCTCGTCGGAGAAGATGATAAGGCCATACTTCTGGGCTATCTTCACAACTCCCTGGATGATCTCCTTGGAATAAACACTTCCTGTAGGGTTGTTGGGGTTGATAAGGACAATAGCCTTTGTCTTGGATGTGATCTTGCTCTCCATATCCCTGAGGTCCGGGTTCCAGTCCGAATCCTCGTCGCAGATATAATGGACAGCCTTCCCCTCGCACAGGTTCACAGAGGCAGTCCACAGCGGATAGTCAGGTGCCGGAAGAAGAACCTCATCCCCCGGGTTAAGGAGAGCCTGCATAACCACTGCAATAAGCTCGCTCACACCGTTTCCGATGTAGATATCATCAATGCTTATATTCTTGATTCCCCGCTTCTCGTGATATGCCTTGATGGCAAGACGTGCCTCGGCAATACCGCTTGAGTCGCTGTATCCGCCGGCTTTCCCGAAGTTCTGGATCACATATTCCTGTATCCGCGGGTCGATATCGAAATTGAAGGCACCGGTATTCCCGATGTTCAGCTTGTAGATCTTGCGACCTTCTTTCTCAAGTTTCTGCGCCGCGTCCAGCAAAGGCCCCCGAATAGCATAGTGTACATTGTTCATTCTGACAGCCTGATTCACCTGTTCCATGACGCAACCTCCATAAAAAAATATATCTTCTTTTTTTTACTCTAATATGATACTTTTGTCAAAGCAATTTTAATGATAGAATGGAAAAAAATGGAGATACCTATGAGAGACTATAAGGTTGAACTGGAAAAGAGGGTGGCATTCATTCAGAAGCTGCTCAAGGAAAGCGGTGCCAAGGGCATCATCTACGGCAACAGCGGCGGCAAGGACAGCGCCCTGGTGGGAATTCTGTGCAAGAAGGCATGCGACAACACCACCGGCATCATCATGCCCTGCGAATCAAAGCGGAATTTCGAGGAGGACATGAAGGACGGCCTGGATGTGGCCAAGCAGTTCAATATTGATACCCGCACTGTGGATATCACTCCGGTGAAGCTTGACCTTATGAAGGCTATCGAAGGAAAAGCAGAGCTGAACAAGAGCGCCATCTCCAACATCGCGCCACGGCTTCGCATGACCACCCTGTACGCTATCGGAGCAGCCGAGGGCAAGCTGGTGGCAGGCACCGGAAATAGGGCCGAGGCCTACATGGGCTATTTCACCAAGTATGGCGACGGCGGCTGCGACTTCAACCCCATAATCGACCTTACTGTAGGAGAAATATACGAGTTCCTGGCATATCTGGGAGCACCGGCCAACATCATAAAGAAGGCCCCTTCTGCAGGACTCTACGAAGGACAGACCGACGAGAAGGAGATGGGCGTCACCTACGCAGCCATCGACAAGTACATACTCACCGGCCAGGGAGATCCAAAGGATATCGCAATTATCGACCGTTATCATAAGAACAGCGAGCATAAGCGCAGAATGCCCTCTTACTACGGTGCCAAATGAGCCAGCTTTTCATCGTAGCCACCCCCATCGGTAACCTGGATGACATAACCCTCAGGGCTATAGAGACCCTCAAGAGCGTGGATGCCATTGCCTGCGAGGACACCCGTCACACCCTGCACCTTCTGAACAAGCTGGAGATACGGAAGCCTCTTCTAAGCTACTATGCGGCCGACGAAAAGCCGGGAATAGCTAAGATAATGCACCTTCTGGACCAGGGAAAGAACGTGGCATATGTGAGCGACGCAGGAACACCTGGAGTAAGCGATCCGGGAAGCTCCCTTGTACGGGCAGTGCGGGAGGCGGGCTACACCATAACACCGATACCGGGAGCATCGGCCCTGACAACACTTATGAGCGTAAGCGGAGCCCAGGGACGGGGAATAACTTTCGAGGGATTCCTTTCCCCCAAGGGAGGACGACGCTTAAGCCGTCTTAAAGAGCTTATGGAGCGGGAGGAGAGCTTTATATTCTATGAGTCCCCCTACCGCATCGAGAAGGCTATGGCAGATGTGGTTTCGGTGGACCCGGAACGCCCTGTAGTGCTGGGCCGGGAGCTTACCAAGATGCATGAGGAGATCCTTTCCGGCACCGCCCAGGAAATTCTTGACAATCTGCAGAATCGGGATAAAATATTAGGTGAATTCGCAGTTCGCATTTATGGAAAAAAACAGTAAATTTTAATACGGACTTTGCGGATAAAAGTAGTAAGG
>JAFXTY010000081.1 GCA_017535435.1 Spirochaetia bacterium
CGTACAAGGTGCAGCTGCCTATTTTGTAGCCCCTCTCTCTGTAGTCCTTGAAAGTCCGGAAGACAGTATCGATCATCTCGGGAGCCATATTCTGGCTCAGCCACTCCTGTCCTTTGCACAGGCGGTGCCGCTCAAAGCAGTATGGACAGCGGAAGTTGCAGTCGTATGTAGGCATGATGACCAGCCCGACGCCGCTTCTGGAGAAGATAGTCCGGTATACGCGGCCCAAGAGCTTCAGGTCAGCCAGTTCGCCTTCCACGTCCTTGCAGGTAAGGTGACCACGCAGCAGGAGCCGTTCCCTGATCGCCAGGGGCAGCTCGATAAAATTTCCAGCCTTAAGCTTATCTGCATCTTCCTTTGGAAGGATATCCATAGCGCCGTAAAGGCCATTTATCAAAAGAGTCCTGTCTTTGATTTCCTCTTCTTTCCCGTCTATCAGAGGCAGGATTATTTCGTATGTACTTAATCTCATTTATGATACCTTCTTAGCAGCCCTTGAAGTTTTCCCAGCCTACAGTACCGCAGACATGATGAGGACAGGAACTTTCACTTGGACAATTTGTCCAGCATACCCCGCCGGCAACCTTGTCCAGAGTAGCATCGTCCAGTTCGTAATCCTGAAGCTCTGTCATATATGCCTCGGCCTGTTCCTTGGTGATGACAACTCCCATCTTCTTTGCCAGGGCAATAAGCTCATCTGCAGTCTTGCACTTCATTGCCATTGCAATCTGCTCTTTTGTCAGACTGCTTGTATCAAATTCTGCCATATGATACCTCCAACATAAAAACTAATGTGATTATATATAACTGTCAATAAAAAAGTTAACTGTTGAACTTGTCCATATCTATCAGGTTCTCATGCCTTGCCACAATTGCAGTGCCCACCGCATCCCCTGTCACATTTACAGTGCAGAGCATCATTCCTGCCAGAGGATAGAGCCCCATGACCAGGCTTATGGATTCTGCAGGAACACCTATCTGCTGAACCAGCAGCGACAGGCAGATGAGGGCGGCGCCAGGAACCCCGGGAGCTCCTATGGAGAGGACAAATATGGAGAAGAAAAGCGAGAGGAGTATGCTTCCTGTTATTGCGACTCCGAATATTTTAGCCATGAAGAGAGTTGACACCATAAGGGCGACGCATGTGCCGTCCATGTTTATAGTGGCACCCAGAGGCAGCGAGAAGGAATAGACCCTTCTTGATATACCCATCTCCTCGGCCTGCTTAAGGGATGTAGGCAGTGTGGCATTGCTTGATGCAAAGGAGAAGGCTGTGATCATGACAGGGTAGTATTTCCTGATGAAGCTGAGGGGGTTGAGTTTCCCCATTACCATAAGCAGGATGACATATACTCCAAGCATCAGGATATCGCCGAAGTAGAGGACAGGAACCCATACTACGACATTGAGCAGCTGTGACAGGTCTATGGAGATCATCATCTTGGCCATGGAGCAGAACACCACAAGTGGAATAAAGCCTACAAGGGCAGTGGTGATCTTGGCGCATATACTGTTGGCCACAACCAGCACAGTCCGTATGAAGGGGAAGGTCTTGGTCAGGGCAGATGCGGCCAGCCCCAGTACTACAGCCATGAAGATAAGCTGCAGCATGTTGGAGGTCTGGAACGGAGTTATTATGTTGTTCGGGATGATGTTTATGATAGTGTCTTTTATGGAGATATCCATGTTGCTGCCGGCCGCAATGGTGGCTGATGCCGCATCGGTGACTGCAGAGGCAAGGGCAGGGGTGCCGATAGGGAATATCTGGTATGTGACATAACCCACCCCGATAGCCACCACAGAGGTGAACATATAGAACAATATGATTTTCCCGGCTATCTTGCCCAAGGCCTTAAGGTCCCCGAAGTCTGCGATGCTGGAGGCCACCGAGCAGAAGACCAGGGGTGCCACTATCATCTTGAGGGCGTTCATGAACATTGTGTAGACAGGGGAGAATACGTAGTTGATGATTCCTTTTCCCACCTGTTCAGGAAGGACTTCATGTATCAGAAGACCTGCCGCCACACCACCTATCAGGGCAAGCAGTGTAAGTATAAGGTTCCGGAGCCGGGAGGCTTTGACCTTGATGGTGATTTTATTTATCCCCCGCACATAGCGGAAAGAGAAGTATTCACCGAACCACTTCGATACCAGATTGTGGATCACCTCGTTGGTATCTTCATCAGAGGATTCTTCCTTCAGCAGCATGGAATCCTCTATGGCAGAGGCATCAAACTTCTCTCCCTTGGCAGATATATGGATCTCCACATTTCCAAAGAGCCTGACGAATGAGAGTGTGATATTTCCGGAAGCTTTTTCTATAAGGTTTGTCAGCACATCCTCGGTCATCATTGTTGTCCGCAGGATCTCTTTCTTCGGGACCTGATGCCGTGCCAGATCTGCTGATATAAGTTCTATTGTCTTAGGAACTTCGTTTAAGTCCGCAGCAATGTTTATCTTTTTCATGTCTTCATTTTAAGACAGAATAAGTTGCGGGTCAATGAATTAAAATAAATCAGCGTGGGAACCTGTGTCTACTAAAGTTAAAGTCAATATATCGTCTTCTTTAAGGTAGAGAAGAAGCCAATCTGGTTTTATGTGACACTCTCTCAACCCCACATATCTTCCTGATAGTTCGTGGTCTTTAAATTTAGCGGGGAGGGGAGTGTCTGTCCTCAATTTATCAACTATCTTCTTGAGCTCATCAATGGGCAGACCCCGCTTTTTAGCAAGCTTATAACTGCGCTTGAATGTGGAAGTCCATTTTATGGCATATATCATGCGTCCAAGTCCTTGAAGAGTTCATCTATATCGGTATAGCTTTTTACCTTTGGATCGTGGGAAATCCTGCGGGCTTCTTCTAATGCCAGCTCTGCTCTTGAAGGAAGATATCTAGGCTCAGGGTACCGTACTTCGAAAGGTAATCCTTTGGTCAGAACCACCTGGCGGAGAAATATGCTGACCGCATCAGTAAGAGAAAGTCCAAGCCCTTTTAGAAGTTCAGCAGATTCCTTTTTCAGTTCAGAATCCAATCTTATATTTGTTGAAATAGATGCCATTTGTATATCCTTTATATACTAATTTTAGCATTTTATGTATCGAATGTCAACCAAAACAAAACATAATCGCAGTTTGGGTTGTCAGAAGAAGAGCCGTATTGCTGACACAAACGATATAGCCAGTATGAAGACTCTGTAGGACTGGTTGGTGAACTTCTTCACAAAGAAGAGACCCAGCACAAAGCCCAGCACGATGAGCGGTGACATCAAGAGCGAAGTGACAAAAGTTACAGTGGTAATATTATGCCATAGGAAAATGTAGAGGGGCAGCTTTACTATATCCACCAGGAAGCAGAAGAAGGCTGAGGTTCCGATCAGCTTATCCTTTGGCATGTTCAGCATAAGAAGATAGGCCAGTATCACAGGACCGCCGGAAGCTCCCAGAGTAGAGGAGAGACCGGTAAGAGCGGCGAAAAGCCATCCCAGTATCATAATCACTTTCTTATTCTTCAGATGCCGCTTCTGCAGGTCGCTGTAGATGGCGAAGCACAGGCATGTGATCAGAATGCAACCCACTGTGATCTTGAAGGCATGGGTCGAGATATTGGATCCGATGGCAAACCCCGCCCCGATGCCTGCCACCATTGCAATAAAAGTGCTCCGTATGATGTGCCAGTCAGTGTCCCGCCAATACCGGGCCACAGAGAAGCAGTTGGAAATGACCACAATAGGCTGGGTGTAACCTAGGGCAGCCATAGGACCCAGGGAGGCGAACACAGTAGGGACAGTGATCATGTTCACCGAGCGGATACCGGAGCGTTCAAGCCCCATGGAGAAGCTGTAGAGTGCCAGTATTATAGTCTGTGTCAGGGTCAGCTCAAGCATTCAGCTCCCTTACAGGAACAGCCGGATTCCGGAGATGATCAGCCAGACAGCAGAGAGGAAAGACATTGTTATAATGAATATCCGGAATGACTTGGAAGTGAAATGCTTCACCACAAGAAGCCCTAGGATAAGCCCCAGTGCCATGACAGGAATCAAAGTTATGTCGGCCAATATTGTGGTAAATGAAATATTGTGCCATGCAAAGAAATAGGTGGGCAGCTTGCAGATATTCACCATGAAGAAGAAGTAGGCAGATGTCCCGATCAGCTTTTCCTTGCTCAGGTTAAGGAGCAGCAGGAAGGAGAGGATCACAGGGCCGCCGGAAGCTCCCAGCATGGAAGATAGACCGGTGCAGAATGCGAAGAAAAGGCCTAGGAACAGGGTGGCCTTGGGATTCAGCTCATGCTGTTTCTGCAGGTCGTTATAAAGGATGAAGCACAGGCTTATGATGACGATGGTTCCCACCAGACACATGAAGGCTGGCTTTGAGAGGTATTTTCCGATGAAGGCTCCCAGCAGTATTCCGAAGATAGCCCCAGGGAAAGAGCGCTTCAGAATATGCCAGTCAGCGCTCCGCTTATAGTAGGTGATGGAGAAAATATCGGAGATAAGCACCATGGGAAGCATATAGCCCATTGCAGTCTTAGGGTCGATGAAGAGCATGAGTATGGGAATGATGGGCATGTTGATGAGCCTTACGCCGGAGCGCTCGAAACCCATGAAGAAACCATACAGACCAAGACAGATGAACTGAACCAGTGTCAACCCAAAAAAAGTACCTTCCATTTTATGCCTCTTTCTTGCATTCTACACCTGCCCAATGTATAATTCAATAGAAATGTATATTATCCCTAAAAAATATGATGCAGCCAAAATACGGCTGGAAATAAAGAAACAGATGGCAAAAGAGGGTAAGGAAGCTGTCCTTATCCCGGAACTTGGTACCCTTTACGATGTGGCTCTGGAGAAATCGGGCATAGGCCTTGGAAAAGGACTTGGAAAGGTAATCATGAAGGAGGACTTCTTCTGCCTCCTGGACCAGATTGATGAGCTTCCTGATAAATTCAAGAACAGCAACCGAAACTACAAAAGCGCAATCTTCGCTCTCCTTAACGAGATGTCCTTTGCCAGCGAAGAGCTGGACTCATACCCATTCCATGGCACAGTGCATGCCGCAGGCCTTACCAGGGAGCACTGTACTCTTATCTATAAGACAGTGCGGGAGCGGGGTTTCCTGTTCCGTGCCGAGGTATACCGCAAAGCTATTGAGGAGTTGGATAAGAAGGGTCTCCGGGAAGAGGAGGAATATATCCTTTATCCAGGAGAGTACTATACTCATTTGGAGCAGCAGCTTCTGGAAAAGCTTGGTGCCAGCCCGGCCGATGCAGATGATGGCAACCAGGTCCTCTGCACCGCCATGTTCTCCGACGACACCACTGGTGATTTCCAGATTTCTGAGCCGGAGAAAATGGTGGGGTTCCTTAAGGCAGACTCCATTATGGAGCAGTATATTGCAGTAAAAGACCACATTCTTGCCACCATGAAAAATGATCCGTCTTTAAGGCTGGATGACTTCTGCCTGGTGCTTGGCGGCGATGATTCTCTTTCCCTGTGCACATCATATTACGAATCCATAGGGTTTCATCCAGTCTCATCTGCATCAGTGCAGGCCGAGACCCCTCTGCTTGATGGCCTGAATCTTATTTTCTATGCCCTTTCAGGCGATATAGAGAAACTTATTCTGTACTTCAACCGTCATAATCCTGATTCAAAAGTGACATATGACCCCACATACGATTTCGGGGATTTTTGGAACTTCAGCAAAAAACTGGCCAAAAGCGACGGCAGCAGATTTGACAGATTCCGGGATGTGCCTCCTGCATTCAAAGAATGGATCCAGAAATTCTCTGGTCTTGACAACAGAAAACAGTCTGCCTCAAAGCATTTAAGACAGCTTCAGATCCACCTTAAGAAGCTTGATGCCGAGGGAGAAAGCCTCTATGAATATGAACCTTCGCTAAGGCAGATATTCAAGAGCGGGAAAGGGGAGGATATAGACATATCCCTCAAGGATCTGGTGGAATATTTCAAGAATATTCTGGCCGGCCGTAAGCGGAATCTTATCTCCACCTGGGACGATGGAATAGTGCTGGTGAAGATGGGTGAATACATTCCCAAGTGCCGTCATCTCTATTTTGCAGACCTGGAGGAGAAGACCTTCCTTAAGGACAAGATGCCGAACCTGCTCCTCTCTTCTGAAGAGCATGATAATTTCAACACCGAAGTCTACGGCTGCACCAAGGAGGAGCACCTTAAAAAATGCTTTGCTCAAAGTGTTGCCCGTTCTCAGCGTATTCTCTTTGTCATTCCGAGCTACGACGAAGGTACCGTTGTTTCTGAATATGTGGAGAACGCTCTCCGGCTGTTCCCTGTGGAGAACCGCCCCGTAAAGGTTGTGTGGGGCAATGTTCCGGAATTCAGACATCCCTTCTTCCGCACATTCAGGAATACTGTTTGGGAAAATGCGGCGCCGGAACTGGCTCCTGCATCGTCCGAGGATTTTTTCAAGCCTCATGTGAAAGAGGGAGACCCTCTTGAGTATGTGCTTGGCAAGCTGAGCAGCGCCACAAGGATAGAGCCTTTCATGCGCTGTCCTGCCAGATTTATCTACGACTGTCAGGCACCAGGCACTCAACTGAAGGACGAGATCCATTTTACCAGGGGCAATGCTTTCCATATGTTCTGCGAAATGTTTTTTTCTAAGCAGAACATTAAAGTTTTCGCCATGAACAATCCGGACCTGGTACAGGAGGTTGCACTGTATCTGAGCAATCTTCCCTGTGATCCGGAGCTGGCTGCCTATATGGACAGCCTGGATGTCCGGGGCATGTTCAAGACAGTCTGCGACAAGTACAGTGATCTCAAGCTTAAAGATACCGATCTTCACACCTACCTTTCATTTATCTGCCGCTGCATGAAAGATCTTATGGGTGACTGCGACAGCTCATCCATACGGCTTGAGGTTTTTATCGGAGGCGCCCCGCTTCTGTCTGATCCCCCTGTTGCTGTGGGAGAGGGCTATATCGACATGATGTTCTGCACCACCAATGGCGAGGTGGTTCTTGTTGATTTCAAATCAACTGATATCAAGGAATTCCCTGAGGATGTGAATTCCATTTCCAATGTTCAGCTCCTAATTTATTCCCATATTGTGGAGGAGGCTCTTAAAAACCGTGATTTCTCTGTGTTCCAGCCCACCGATGAGCAGCGAGGCAGGATGAAAGAGAAAGGGAAGGATGAGTCGTCTATCCTGAATCCAGGCTACTTTGATTCAATTGAGGCAGATGCACCTGTCAGCGCTTTCTATCTTTCCTATAAGGGTAATGATAATTACAGGGCGGTCAGCGGAATCTCAAGCCTTGAAGATCCATACGGCAGGTTTGAGAACAAGCTGAAAGACCTGCTGGGCCAGGCTGCGAGAAATGAGTTCAAGCCTTCCTACAACAAGGACTGTATATTCTGCCCGATCAATTCCTTCTGTCCCGACCGGGAGAACGGTATGAGCATGGATGCCCTTTATCAGAGGCTTAATCTGAAGGGACCATTCTTCAATCAGTATCCTGTGCCTAAGGAGCTGACCTCTGCAGCTTCAGGCCCATCCAGTCCTGCTGACGATCCGGTCAGGATAATACAGTTTGCAGAGCGGGCAAAATATTCTGCAGTTGCCGACACCAGCAGTGATATCATAATATCTGCCGGGGCAGGGGCCGGTAAGACCGAGGTCCTTACCACCCGTTATCTCAATCTCCTGCTGAGCACAGATGCAGAACTGGAGAATATCCTGTGCATAACCTTTACCGAGAAAGCGGCTGGAGAGATGAAAAAGAGAATCTTTGCCAAGCTGCGGGACACCCTTTCCCTGGGGGCCTTCTACTCTTTACCTGCCGATGGACAGGGGCAGGAGGCCTATAAGCTTACCCCGGCCCAGATCCAGAAGCTGCAGAAGGCCAGGAAGAACTTCTTCCGCAAGAACCGCATCTCCACATTCCATTCCTTCTGCCTGAACATGCTTACCAGGTATGAGAAGGAGAATCCGGCTTCCCAGCGGGATCTTACCAGTGCTGTAGTTGAGGACTTTGTCATCCGCGACAAGAAGATTGCTATTATCAGCAGTCTCATAAACACCTTCGCTGAGTCTGACGAGGCATTTGCCCGGTGGGCTTTATATCTTCCTCTGTACTTCAGGACCGATAATGGAGAGGGTGGTGTGGCTCTGGATATCCTGAATCTGCTGAACAGCATGAAGCTCAGCGGTATGCCTCTGACCGAGGAGAGCAAGGATTATCTTGCCCATCAGTTCAAAGAAAGAAAGCAGGCTGCGATAAATGAACTCTGGGATAAGTTCGAGATTCTGCGGGATAATCTGCTGGAGGCTCTTGAGCAGCTCAGGTCAGAAGAAACCAAGCCAGGTAATATAAAGAAACTGGATGCAGAGATAGAGGAGGTCACCAGAGGAAGCTGCGGCGATGCCGGCCGATATCCATATAAGACCAACCCTATGCTCAAGTCTCTCCTGAAGGCTTACCAGAGCATTCCATGCCCCAGTGCCGAGGAGTGCTGCACACTGGCGGAGGAACAGAATCTTCATTCCATCCTGTTCGAGATCCTGCTGGTGGCAGACCGCATGATTGAGCAGTATAAGATAGAGAACAGCATCATAGAACTTTCAGATTACCACCTGAACCTTATCTCCCTTCTGGAGAACAAAAAGATTCTTAAAAAGATAAAGGATGAGCTTAAGTACATTATGGTGGATGAGTTCCAGGATACCAACTGGCTTCAGAAAAAGATTCTGGACTCTCTCCATGATGAGAATAATCATCTGTTTGTGGTGGGGGATCTTAAGCAGTCTATATACCGGTTCCAGCAATGCGACAATCAGATATTCAAACAGTACCGGGACCAGGATTCCATGCTCTATATCACTTTTCAAGACAACTTCAGGTCTGTTAAGCAGATTGTAGATTTCAACAACAGATATTTTTCCGAGAACCTGGTGCAGGAATACAGGATTATCCCCAACACCAGCAAGAATCCCGAGAAGCCTGAATTCAGCATTCCACGTCGTCCGGAAGCCACATGGCCAGTTGTCAATGTGGTTGGATTCGGATACTTGAATGATGACTTCAAAGAACTGGCCACAAGAGAGAAGAATGCTCTGGTGAGGGAGCAGGAGGCTTTCTTCATTGCCCGTACCATTGCCGCAACAGGCAAGGAGAATTACGGGAAGTGGGGAATCCTGGTCCGGGAATATACAAATATGAACTTTATTCTGGATGCCCTCCAGCGTCTGAATATTCCATATTCTTTCTGCATAAAGAAGGATTTCTTCCGGCAGAGCGAGATTGTGCAGGTGCTTCTGGTGCTGCAGGTGCTCTATGGCTTCCTGCCACAGGAGATTCTGGCCGCCAACCCGGTCCTGTCTGAATTTGTATCTGGTTATGACCAGAAAGAAAAGGGATTCTGCTATGCAGTAAGCTCCATTATGAAACTGCCTATGTATGCCCCTGTCCGTCCTATGCTGCATCAGCTTCTGCTGCAGTGCCGCGATTTTGTCCGTCAGCTGGGGGAATGTCCTGAGGATATAATTGTCCAGCTGCTTAAGTTTGCCGACGAGAACAGCAAGGAAATCAATGTATCGGCTCTGGAGAACGGTGTCAGGATTATGACAGTCCACAGCTCCAAGGGGCTTGAGTTTGACTACCTCTTTGTGTCAAAGATAACCGACTACACCGGAAAAGGTGGTTTCGGAGGCCCCAGGAGCAGCATAGACTTCATAAACTATGTGGATGAATACAACAATCAGATCATAGACTATGACATAACAGGGTTCAGAAAACTGGTGAAGGATGAGCGCCCCCTGCTCTATGACGCATGGATAAAGGATAAGAATACAGAATTCGAGAGCGAGGAGAAGGGCAACCTGCTCTATGTGGCATTCACCCGGGCCAAGAAGCATCTGGTGGTGACAATGCAGAGCGGAAAGCTTACAGAGGATGGCCTTGCAGATGTACAGCCTGATGTGAACTGGTTCAAGAATATAGTGGGCAACCTGCCTTATTATCCAGAAATTGTTCAGAATCCAGAATTTGATATCAGCCTTATAGAACCTGTGCTCAACAAGGATAAGCCTGCGCTGATGTATCCCGTGGAGCAGAAGGAGTTCCCGGCACCTGAGCTGGCCACTGTTTCTGTTTCCCGGCACCTGGATGCCATGGAAGAGGAATATGATCTGGATGATAAAATCACAGATGCCGATGATGAAGCACCTGAGGCTGCAGGATCCAAGGCCAGCGAGGTGGGCACCGCAGTCCACAGCTTCTTCGAGAAGAATGTGGGCAACCTTTCCAGTGCCAAGCCTGAGGATTTTCCTGTCCCAGAATCTATCCGATCCAGGTTCCTTGCCTTTGCAAAGGCTGGACTTGCGGTGCCGGAGTACCATGCCCTGGTGTCCGATGCCGAGAAGCTTATACCGGAGAAAGCCATGATATTCCGCACCCCGGAGGGCAAACTCCTGAACGGCGTCATAGACCTGATTGTGAAGAAAGGAAACTCAGTCACAGTGCTGGACTACAAGACCCACTCCGGCAGCAGCCTGGATGACAATACCCTGGAGCGATATAAGAAGCAGGTGGCCCTCTATGCCCATGGTCTTAAGAGCATCTTCCCAGGCTGCACTTTCGACTGCTGTCTCCTGGTTATGTACTCCACCGGCAAGTCCGAGCTGGTGTGGTGCTAAAAAAACGGGGTGCCTTTCAGCACCCCGTGTTATTAATCATTTTATCTTATTGCTGTGTCAATACCCAATAGTCAAAGATATTAACAGTGTTGTTTTCAGTTGAAAAAGTGAAAGTATCATCCCAATTTTGTGGTGTTTCTGTTCCTGTGCCTGTATCCTTTGACTTATTACAATGAACATTTACTGTGTTTCCAGAAACTTCATAAGTTCCATAGTAAGTAAGATCGCAATTGCGAGCAGGGTTACTGCTAACTTCTTTTTGATACAGCGAGAATGTCTTTTCTGTATCATTTACTGTAAGAGTAACTGTATCATCATTTGTAAAGCTCCCGTCATCCACATAATGAATAGTTCCGTTATTAGAAGAAAAACCTGTTACTACTGCACGGTTGACCAGATCTGTAACTTTAAAGATCATAGTTCCAGTGTTGCTTCCGCCGTTACTTCCCCCGTTATCGTTAGAGCTGCCGCCACCGCCGCCGCTGTCACAGCCAGTCAGAAAACCAATTAAACACACAGCTAAAAGCAAAAACCATAATTTTCTCATTTTGAACTTCCTTTGTTGTAAAAATATTTGTATCAAACTGAAATAAATTCAGTATGATACATTTATAGTCTACCCCCCCCCATGCCAAAAGTCAACCAACAAAAAATTCGATAGCAAGAGTTATAATAAAAAAATGGTCAAAATAAATATTCCTATTTTCGGTAAAATGCACCCCGGGCGGTATCCCCGGCCCGCAGGGAGCGGGACCACCGAGCCGGGGTGTATTATTGCTGGAGTTAATATTGTATATTTAATTCTTTTTTATTATAATTTTTGTAGGAGACACTATGAAACCATTGAAAGCTGACGAACTTAGAAAAAAATTCATCGATTTTTTTGTATCCAGGGGACATACCCAGATTTCCGGGGCATCTGTAATCCCGGAGAATGACCCCACTGTGCTCTTTACCACAGCGGGAATGCACCCATTGGTACCATATCTTTTAGGCCAACCCCACCCGGCAGGGACCCGGCTCACCGACTACCAGAAGTGCATCCGTACAGGCGATATCGACAGTGTAGGCGACCCGCACCATCTGACCTGCTTCGAGATGCTGGGAAACTGGTCATTAGGGGACTATTTCAAGAAAGAGATGATTCCTTGGAGCTATGAGTTCCTTACAAAAGAGCTGGGAATCGACCCGGAGAAGCTTTCTGTGACTGTATTTGAGGGAGAAGAGGGCATTCCACGGGACACAGAGAGTGCCGAGATCTGGCACAGCCTGGGTATCCCTTACGAGAGAATCTACTTCATGCCTAGAGAAGACAACTGGTGGGGCCCTGCCGGGGAGACCGGACCATGCGGACCAGACACCGAGATGTTCATAGACACAGGCCGTCCTGCCTGCGGTCCGGACTGCAAGCCTGGCTGCGGATGTGGCAAATACTTCGAGATATGGAACGACGTCCTCATGGGCTACAACAAGAACAAAGAGGGCCAGTTCGTTGAGATGGAAAGAAAGTGCATCGACACCGGAATGGGAATCGAGCGTACCATCGCCATCCTCCAGGGGAAGAAGAGCGTATACGAGACCGAGGTTATGCAGCCTATTCTTAAGCGGATCGGAGAGCTGGCCGGCGTTGAGTATGGCAAGGATGACAAGACTGATATCTCCATGCGGATAATCGCAGACCATATAAGGACCAGCACCTTTATCCTGGGGGATCAGCGGGGCTGCACTCCGTCCAACGTAGGTCAGGGCTATATACTGCGGCGCCTTATCCGGCGGGCTGTGCGCAACGGCCGGCACCTGGGCATCCAGGGCACCTTCCTGGCAAAGGTGGCAGAGATTGTAATCGACCTTTACGGTGCACCATATCCAGAGCTGGTTCAGAACAAGGATAAAGTGTTCGACGAGCTGACCAAAGAGGAAATCAAGTTCAGCGAGACCCTGGAGAAGGGAGAGAAGCAGTTCGAGAAGATGACCTTCTTCATGGAGAAGCAGGGAATAAAGGAGATTGCAGGTGGCAGCGCCTTCAAACTGTACGACACCTTCGGCTTCCCAATCGAGCTGACCCAGGAGCTGGCCGCAGAGAAAGGCTTTACCGTTGATGTGAAAGGCTTCAACGAGGCCTTTGCAAAGCATCAGGAGCTTTCACGCACAGCCGAGGCAGGACAGTTCAAGTCCGGTCTGGGCGACCACAGCGAGGAGACCACCGCACTTCATACAGCAACACACCTTCTGCATGCGGCACTCCGCAAGGTGCTGGGTGACCATGTGGGACAGAAGGGTTCCAACATCACTCCGGAGCGGCTCCGCTTCGACTTCAGCCATGGCGAGAAGATGACCAAGGAGCAGATCCAGCAGGTTGAGGACCTGGTGAACGATGCAATCAAGCGGGACCTGCAGGTAAGCGTTGAGACCATGACACCGCAGGAAGCTGTGGAAAAGGGTGCAGTTGCATTCTTCTCCAGCAAGTACGGCGAGCAGGTTACTGTATATACAATCGGAGACTTCTCCAAGGAAGTGTGTGCCGGTCCTCATGTGAAGCATACTGGCGATATGGGCCATTTCCACATTCTTAAAGAGGAGAGCTCATCATCCGGTGTCCGGAGAATCAAGGCAGTGCTTGAGAAGTAGGGAAGTATGAAGGATATTATCATTGCGCCATCAATGCTGGCGTCAGATTTCAGCCAGGTCCGGGAGTCCCTGGATTTTGTGAAGAAGAATGGAGCACAGTGGGTGCACCTTGATGTCATGGATGGCCACTTTGTACCAAACATGACATTCGGCACCAAGTTTGTGCAGGATATGCGGCCCCATTCCGACCTTGTCTTTGATGTCCATCTGATGGTGGAGAACCCTGAGTTCTTTGTGGAGGAGTTCGGTAAGACTGGTGCAGACTACATCACATTTCATGTGGAGTCCTGCTACCATATCCACCGGCTTATCTACCGGATCAAGGAACTGGGCAAGAAGGCTGGCATAAGCATAGTGCCATCCACCCCGGTAAGTGCCATTCAAGAGGTGCTGGGAGATGTGGATCTGGTGCTGGTTATGACTGTGAACCCAGGCTTCGGCGGACAGAAGCTGATTCCAAGCTGCATTGATAAAATTTCACAGCTGGCTGCCATCAGGAAAGAGAAGGGATACAACTTCCTTATCTCGGTGGATGGCGGAGTAGGGGGCGGCAATGCCCAGACCCTGGTTGATGCCGGTGCCGACGTGCTTGCAACCGGCTCAGCTTTCTTCAAGGATCCAAGCTGGACAAAGAATATAAAATAAAAAAGATATATAATCAAAAAAATACCCCTGTCGGTGTTACAGCTTTTGCTGTTTACCGAGCAGGGGTGTTTTTTTTGTCAGTATTTCGGCTTAGAATACAGGCACAACTTCGCCGTTAGGATATCTCTTCGCGATGTAGTCCTTTACTTTCTGAGTCTTCAGGGCCTCAACCAGAGCCTTGATTGCAGGCTTGTTCTCGTTGCCAGCCTTGACTGCGATGACGTTTACGTATGGAGAGGATGAACCCTCTACAAAGAGTCCGTCTTTATTTGCGGAAAGTCCAGCAGGAATAGCGTAGTTACCATTGATTACTGCGCCGTCAACATCTCCAAGAACTCTTGGCAGAGAAGCAGCCTCGATCTCCCGGAACTTGATCTTCTTTGGGTTCTTTGCAATGTCCAGAGGAGTTGCGGTGATTCCAGCATCAGCTTTCAGTGTGATGAGTCCTGCATCTGCAAGAAGGAGAAGTGCTCTTCCCTCGTTGGTCGGATCGTTAGGAATTGCGATCACAGCCTTGTTCTTGAACTGGTCCAGCTTTGTGACCTTCTTTGAATAGAGAGCGAATGGCTCTACATGGATTCCACCTGCGTTCACCAGATGATATCCCTTCTCCTTGTTGAAGGAATCAAGATATGGGATGTGCTGGAAATAGTTTGCATCGATATCGCCAGCCTCAACTGCATCGTTTGGTGTCACATAGTCTGTGAACTCCACAACTTCAAGCTTTACACCCTTTGCTGCCAGGTCATCCTTGATAAGATTGAGGATCTCGGCATGTGGCTCCGGTGTAGCTCCCACTTTGATTGTCTGCTGTGCATATACTGCTGTTGCGGCAAATACAAGCGCTGCGATTAAAAGAAATTTTTTCATTTATAACCCCCTATTACCTACTTGATTGGTAGGTATATTATACTTTCAAACCAAAACTGTGTCAACAGCTGGATTAAATTTTTATCTCTTGCTCAACATTTTGTTGGTCAGCCGGGTACCTGCGAACTGGATTGCTGCCACCATTATGATGATGACGATAACCGCTGCAGTCATTACCCCGGTGCGGAA
Source organism: Spirochaetia bacterium (assembly GCA_017535435.1). Lineage (GTDB taxonomy): Bacteria > Spirochaetota > Spirochaetia > CADAEX01 > CADAEX01 > CADAEX01. The sequence goes on from JAFXTY010000081.1 coordinate 15,016, forward strand.
CCTCTGGTAGCCATAACGGATAGCCAGGTCTCCCAGGCCGCCGCCACCCAATGTTCCAGCCATAGCAGAATAGCTTATAAGATTGATGATAGTCAAGGTGATGCCTGATACTACAGAAGGCATTGCCTCCGGCACCAGAACCTTGTATATGATCTGCCAGTTGGTGCTTCCCATAGCCCGGGCGGCCTGGACAATTCCAGGGTCCACCTCGTTCAGTGCAGTCTCTGTGATACGTGCCACAAACGGGGCTGCCGCTATGGAGAGTGGTATGATAGTAGCTGTTGTGCCGATTGCTGTCCCCAGCATCAGGCGGGTGAAGGGGAGGAGCACAATCATCAGGATTACGAATGGGAAAGACCTGAGCACATCTATGATACGGCTTAAGATCGAGTTGAACACCGGCCGTGGTGTGATGCCGTACTGGTTTGTGGTATTAAGGAGCACTCCCAGAGGGAAACCTATCAGGATAGCAAAAAGTGTGGAGAAGAATACCATAAGAAGGGTCTGGAGTGTGGATACACCCACAAGAATCAGTATCTGTTCCATAGACTACTCCTGCTCCTTCCGGACATGGACGCTGTTCTCCTCGAGCCATGCTATGACCTTGGATACCTCTTCATCGCTTCCCATGATATCTGCATTCATATAGCCCACATCCTCATCCGGCAGATGGGAAATACCTGCGGCAAAGATGTTGAACTCCACATTGAATTTTTTTGCTATTGTGCTGAGGAGCGGCTTCTCCGGAGTCTTCCCTGTGAAGTGGAGATGGAACTTGCCGGTCTGGTCTGACCACTTCACCATCTCCTTGTCGTTAAGCACATTCTTTATAAAATCCCGGGTTGTCTTGGTCTTGGGGTTTGCGAAGATATCCTTGACCTTTCCCTGCTCAACTACTTTTCCATCCTCCACAACTGCCACATATTCACAGGCATCCCGGACAACCTCCATCTGATGGGTTATCATGACCACAGTCAGGTTCATCTTCTTCTGGATTTCCCTTATCAGGGCCAGGATGGACTGGGTTGTGTTGGGGTCCAGGGCGCTGGTGGCCTCGTCGCAGTAGAGGATATCGGGCTGGGTTGCCAGTGCCCGGGCTATAGCCACACGCTGCTTCTGACCTCCGGAGAGGGTGCTTATAGGAGCGTTCTCCCTGTCCTCAAGCCCCACTAGTTTGAGCATCTCTGTAACCCGCTCCTTTATCTGGGCCTTGGGCATGCCGCATATCTCAAGGGGATATGCCACATTCTTCCCGGCATTGCGGGAGGAGAAAAGATTGAAGTTCTGGAAAATCATCCCTATCTTGCGGCGGCAGGCTATAAGCTCATCCTTGGGCAGGTTGTCCACCCGGCGCTCGCCGTACCAGACAGCACCCGAATCAGGGGCTTCCAGCAGACTCATGAGCCGTACCAGGGAGGATTTTCCTGCACCGCTTTTCCCAATTATACCGAAGATGGTGTTCTCCGGGATATCCAGGGAAATGTCATCCACTGCATGGATAGAGTCGTAATACTTTTTCAGGTTCTCCAGCTTTATCCGCATGAATGCCTGTCAAACTCACTTATACATCGGGAACTTTGCGGTGAAGGCATAAACCTCATCCCGCAGTGCTGCCAGAGCTGCATCGTTGTCGATGTTGTCGCAGGCTTTCTTTATGAACCGTGCGATCTGAACCATCTCGGCTTCCTTCATGCCACGGGTGGTGACAGATGGGGTGCCGATACGGATTCCGCTGGTTACCATAGGCTTCTGCTTGTCGAATGGGATTGCATTCTTGTTCACGCTGATTCCAGCCTTGTCCAGAGCCTGCTCCACAGCCTTTCCTGTAAGGCCCAGGACAGATACATCAACCAGCATCAGGTGGTTGTCTGTGCCGCCGGATACCAGTGCAAAGCCCTGTGCCAGAAGCTCTTTTGCCAGAGCCTGTGCATTTGCCACAATCTGCTTTGCATAAGCCTTGAACTCAGGCTTCAGGCATTCGCCAAGAGCCACAGCCTTTCCTGCGATTATGTGCATCAATGGACCGCCCTGGATTCCAGGGAATATAGCCTTGTTGAGCTTGTATTCATCTGCAAACTCCTGGCTTGAGAGGATCATGCCGCCCCGTGGTCCGCGGAGAGTCTTGTGGGTTGTAGTTGTGGTTACATGTGCATATGGGATGGGGCTTGGATGGAGACCGGCTGCTACAAGACCTGCGATGTGAGCCATGTCCACCATAAGGATAGCTCCTACAGAGTCTGCAATCTCACGGAATCTCTTGAAGTCGATCACACGTGGATATGCGGAGGCACCTGCGATAATCAGCTTTGGCTTGCATTCAGAGGCAATCCGTGCAACTTCGTCATAGTCGATGAATCCATCCTCTTTTACGCCGTAAGGAACGATGTTGAAGTAGGTTCCTGAGAAGTTTACCGGGGAGCCATGGGAAAGGTGACCGCCGTGGGCCAGGTTCATGCCCATTACTGTGTCGCCCGGCTTAAGAAGGGCAAACTGTACAGCCATATTGGCCTGTGCGCCGGAGTGAGGCTGAACATTCACGTAAGTGCAGCCGAAAAGCTTTTTAGCCCGTTCCCGTGCCAGCTCCTCTGCAATATCTACACACTGGCAGCCGCCATAGTACCGCTTGGTAGGGTAGCCTTCGGCATACTTGTTGGTCATGACACAGCCATCAGCCTCAAGGACAGCGTTGGAAACGTTGTTCTCGGAAGCGATAAGCTCGATATTGTGGTTCTGTCTGGCTTTCTCCTGCTCGATTGCAGCCCAGACTTCCGGGTCTGTATCTTTCAAATGGTCATCAAAAAATCCCATGAATTCCTCCCAGTTATTGTTTTTTTCTATCTTATATGGAAACCCTCAAACAGTAAATAGAGATAGGGGCAAAAAGTAATTAAGTTAATAAAAATAAGTAGAAAAAGTAATTTATTCTAAATTTTCAATGTGATATAGTTATATCATCATGAAAAAGATGACAAAACAGGAAAAGCATGCCCAGTGCATGAGAGAGATCAAGGGAACCCTCATAGTGACTCTTCTGTGCTGTGCATGGCATATTTTCACCGCCTTTGCCCTTAATGGCAAGGGGCTCTACTTCTTGGGAATGCCGGCTTGGTTTTCTGTATCGGTATTTGGAACTATAGTTATTGCTCTGGTCGGAGTGCGCTACCTTTTAAAGCATGTGTTCGTGGACTTTGAGTATGATGACGAGGAGGAGCAGGAATGATTCTGACAATTCTCATTATCTACCTTGTCTGCAATGCGATTATAGGTATCTGGTACAACAGGAAGAAAAGCCAGGAAAGCACCCTTTCCGTGGAGAAGAAATATTATATCGGCAGCCGCTCCATGAACGGTCTGCTCCTGGCTATGACCACCATGGCCACATATACATCGGTAAGCTCCTTTGTCTCAGGACCTGGAGCTGCAGGTATGACCTACGGCTATGCCCAGGTATGGATTGCTGCGGTTCAGGTTCCTGTGACATTCTTCATTCTGGGAGTCCTGGGCAACAAGATGGCTTTGGTTTCCCGCCGTACAGGTGCAGTGACTGTGGCCGGCTATCTCAAGGCCCGCTACAAGAGCGATGCCCTGGTGATTGTCACATCGCTTCTGATGGTGGCTTTCTTCATAGCTCAGATGATATCCCAGTTCACCGGCGGAGCCACTCTGATCCAGTCCATCACCGGAATCAACTACAAGTATTCGCTGTTCATCTTTGCCGCAGTAGTCATTATCTATACTGCTTTCGGAGGATTCTCCGCAGTGGCGATCACCGATGCTATCCAGGGTTTCATAATGTGCATCGGCACATTCCTGTTCCTCTTCTTTGTGCTGCAGGCTGGTGGAGGCCTTTCCGGAATCGATGCAGGGCTTCAGCAGAATCTGCCTGGTGTTTACGACAACCTGTTTGCCAAGTATAAGCCTGGTACACTGCTCTCCTTCTGGATTCTGGTGGGCTTCGGTGTCCTTGGTCTGCCCCAGACAGCAGTGCGGGGCATGGGGTTCAAGAATACAAAGAGCCTTCACAGCGCTATGTGGATCGGTGCCATCACCTGTTCCTTCGTGGTAGTCGGTATGCACCTGGCTGGTGCCTGGGCAGGTGCTCTGGTGGACAAGGCCAATCTTCCTACATCAGACTATTTCATCCCATATATTGTTCAGCAGATCATGCCTACTCCTCTGGCAGGCCTTTTCCTGGCCGCCCCTATGGCTGCAGTAATGTCCACTGTGGACTCCCTGCTTATCCTGGCATCAGCTGCCATTGTAAAGGACCTGTGGCGGACTTATGTGGTCAAGGATGATCCTGTAAAGATTGAGAAATACAACAAGAGGGTAGCTTTTATCAGCCCTCTGGTGACACTGCTCTTCGGAATCCTGGTGGCTTTCCTGACACTGAATCCGCCTGACATCATCTTCTTCCTGAATATGTTTGCCTTCGGCGGTCTTGAGTGTACATTCTTCTGGCCTCTGGTAGGTGGACTCTTCTGGAAAAAGGGTACACGGCAGGCTGCTGTTGCCAGCTCATTAGGAGCCGCATTTACCTACATCTTCTGCCATTACAATGTGAAGATTGTGGGAATCAATGCTGTAGCCTGGGGCCTCCTGGTAGGCGGACTGCTTTACTTCATCGTAGGTCAGATCACCGGCAAGAAGGGGCTGGATCAGGATATCCTGGATAAGTGCTTCTGAGAGAAGATTACTTCCTTGCAATTACTATAGGCTGATAGAAACCTGTTTCCTCAGGCAGCTTCCATAGCACCTTGGTGCAGCCGCCGGCCAGGAGCAGGTCTGTCAGTTCTTTTCTTCTGGTTGCCCTGTATTCGCATTCAAACTTGTGTATCTGCAGGGTACCCTCATCATCAATTATGTATTGAGTAAGATAATAATTCTCATCAGCCCATCTCCAGGTCTGGAAAGAGACCCGCTGCCCTTTGGCTGTCTTATGGATATAGGGTGCTGAATATGGCGGTTTTTTCTCCAGCAGGTCGTCATAGTCCCGGATGCTGGCCACAAATAATCCACGTGGTTTGATCTGATCTGCTATGCTTTTGACAGCCTTTCCCATCGCTTCTTCTGTAAGCATGTGGGGCAGGGCATTGTCCATTGCAATTATGATGTCGAACTGCTCCTTGAAGGTGTCTGATAATGCACAGAAATCAGCATGCTCAAACTGGATCCTCACGCCATTTTCATCAGCTCTCTTCTTTGCCTCTGCAAGCTCATCGTCACTGATATCTGAAGCGGTAACATTGTATCCAAGACCAGCCAGACCTATTGCTTGGGTTCCGATTCCGCAGGCGCAGTCAAGGATATGGGCAGTATGGTCAAATCCATTGTCAGTGAAGATTTTATTCAGGATAACCGCCTGTTCCTTGGTTGTGCTTTCCCAATCAAGGAAGAGCTTGTCATACTGTGATGCCATGTCATCATAAAAGGTCTGGACTATACTCATGCTTTCAGATTCTTCCTGGCTTCTCTGTTGTTGCTGATGACCATGGCCACCTTGCTGCACTTATCCAGTTCATTGCAGTCCCCACAGGTCTCGAACCCTTTTGACTCAGCGCATTTGCGGATGGGGCACATGGAGGCACAGTAGGCGAACTTGATTCCCTCTGTTCTGCATCCCATGCAGTTGATAGTCTCCGGGGTGATCTGATCTGTGTGATTCATCTCGCACCATTTGCGCGCAGTCTCTTTTCTCAGGTTGTCATCATTGTTGATTGTGGCGATTCTTGCGTCGCATTTCTCGCAGTCAAGGCCGCAGTAAGCGATTAGTTTTTTCATGCTTTTCTCCTAAATCTGCGGCGTATGATCTGGAAGGCACACAGCACTGCCAGCATGCATAATCCGATTATATCGGTCGTTCTTTCGGGTATTACACACAGAAGACCGGCGGCAGCAAACAGGATACGCTCGATTATATTGCTGGTGAACCCGAACCCATAGCCCTCAAGAGCCACGCTTATTCCGAACATACCAATCAGGGCAGTGATCAAAATATAGATAAGCTGCAGTGTGTTTGCATCAATCATAAGCATCTGCGAGTTGAAAACAAACATATATGGTATGATAAAGGCTCCTATTGCCAGCTTGGTGGCGTTGACTGCAGTCCTCATAGGTTTGGCCTTTGCAATTGCAGCACCTGCCAGAGCTGCCAGAGCTACCGGAGGTGTGACATCGGCGATAATTCCAAAGTAGAATGCGAACATGTGGGCAGCCAGCGGCAGAACATTAAGCTGTATAATTGCACCTGCAGTGATAGTAGATGTTATAAGATAATTTGCGGTTGTAGGAGCTCCCATTCCCAAGATTATCGATGCGACCATAGTAAAGATAAGTGTGAGAAAAAGCTGCCCATGAGCCAGTGTAACAAGGCCGGCACCCATCTTGAGGCCAAGCCCTGTGAGGGTCACAATGCCAATAATTATTCCTGCCATACCGCAGGCAATAGCCACCGAGATAATATTCCGGGAAGCTGCGCACATTACATCCACCATATCTTTTACGTTGAAGGTTGGGCGTCTTCCCTTTGCCAGGTCCACCAGTGATACTGCAAAGCCGATGATAAGGCAGCTCATAATTCCCATGAGTGCGGCAAACACAGCAGTTTTTCCAGTGCATAGGAAGTAGATGATGACAAGAAGCGGAATAAGCATGTAACCTCTGCTAAAGAAAAGGGGCAGGAACTTTGGCAGCTGATCCTTCGGAAGTCCTTTCAGATTCATCTTCTTGGCCTCGAGATGGACAGTGATGAATATGCCGGTAAAGTATAGTACTGCCGGAATTATGGCCGCTTTTACAATAGTGATGTAAGGCATGCCAAGGCTTTCGGCCATAAGGAAGGCGGCGGCGCCCATTATAGGCGGCATAAGCTGGCCTCCGGTGGAAGCGGAAGCCTCTACCGCACCGGCGAACTCGCCCTTGTACCCCAGTCGTTTCATCATAGGAATGGTGAAGGAGCCAGAGCCTACGGTGTTGGATACAGAGGAGCCGGATACTGTGCCCAGCAGGGCAGAGGAGAGGACAGCGACCTTGGCCGGCCCGCCACTGGCGCCGCCTGCAATGGAGTTGCACACATCAATGAAGAACTGTCCTATGCCTGTTTTCTCAAGCAGGGCTCCGAACAGTATGAACAGGAATATAAATGTGGAACAGGCGCCTATAGGGGTGCCCATGATTCCCTCTGTGTTATAGAACAGATGGCATACTACACGCTGCAGAGAATAGCCGCGGTGGTGCATAAAGCCGGGCAGGTATTTGCCTATAAATGCATAAAATACGAAACAGCCGGCGATTATCATTATAGGAAGACCTACAATGCGGCGGCAGCTTTCGAACAGTATAAGGATACCTACAATACCGATTATTACATCCAGCACAGTGTTGTTTCCAGATCTGCGCACCAGGGTTTCAAAGTTTATGACAATGTACATCCAGCAGGATGCTCCTATAAGAGCCAGCACCACATCATACCAGGGCAGTGTGTCTTTACGCATCTTCTTTGATGCAGGGAAAAGAAGGAATGCAAGAAGCTGTATAAAGGCAAGGTGTGTTGCCCGCAGGACCTGGGCAGTTATATGGCCCGTAAGGGTTGCATAGAGCTGGAACATGACAAAGACAACAGAAATGACAACAGTAATATATTGCCTCCAGCAGGTATGCTCCCGGTAGGCCTGCTCCCGGTCCAGCTCCTTCATAAGCTGTTTTATTTCTTCTTCATTTGTTGTTGGAAGAATGTTGTCAACTTTATTATCGATATCATCCATGGTAATGTCTCCGAATATAATTTGCCAGGTTCACCCTCTTTATCTGCAGGGTTATGCCGGTCTGTGCCGGGAAAAAATCGGAAAGAGGAATCTCAGAATCTCCGATGTTTATTGAATGGTTTGCCACTAGGCCCACAGCCATGTTCAGCTTGGGAAGAATTCTGTGCAGGTTGCTGATTGTGTAGCAGCCGTCAGCTGCTGTGAAAATTGCCCCGACAGTCTCGTAGGGTTCAGGAATGCCGGCTCCATAAGAGACGAACTGAGTCTTATATAGTTCAAGTTCATCTTTTTGGGCTCTGCGGTAATAGTCATGTACCCGGCCCTTGTTGACCGAGTGGGTGTAAGATATGATGAACCCATTCCTGTAGCCTGCGGCAGAGTAGTAGCATTTATTGCTGTTTTCTCTGCTTGAGATTACAAGAACAGGTTTGGCGGGAACCAGCAGAAGGGCACCCGCCAAAATAAAAAAGGAAATAAGAAGTAGCGACTTCTTCATCAGCTGTTATTTCATAAGTCCCAGTTCTTTGAAGTACTTAACCGCACCTGGATGGAAAGGAACAGAAACACCGGTAACTGCTTTTTCGGCAGAAACTTCCTTGCCCTTTGCATGTGCTGTAGCCAGATCAGGAAGGTTTGAGAACAGAGCTTTTGTCATCTCGTAAACTGTATCGGTATCAAGCTTTGCATTTACTGCCAGTGTTGCCTTGATTGCCAGTGCAGATGTGTCCTTGTCGGTTCCCTTGTAGGTTCCGCCTGGGATTGTGGTGAGTGTGTAATAGTTATACTTGGCCATGATTTTTTCAGCCTCGGCTCCTGCTACAGGAATAAGCTGAAGTCCTGCGGTGAAAGCAAGCTCCTGAAGGGCAGCGTTTGGAACGCCTGCTGTGATGAAACATCCATCCAGGGTACCATTCTGGATACCGTCGGCTGATTCTTTGAATGAAAGGTTGTTTTTCTTGATGTCGGCAAATGTGATTCCATAGCCTTCAAGAATCTGTTTTGCGTTGAATTCTACTCCGGAACCTGCATCACCTACAGATATTCTCTTTCCACCCATGCCTGTTATAGACTGTATGCCGCTTGTCTTGGATACAGCAATCTGCACAACTTCTGGATAAAGAGTTCCGATAGTCTGGATATTGGCAAGCTTTTCACCAGCAAACAGGTCAGTTCCGTTATAAGCGTAGTCCATTACGTCGTTCTGAACAATTGCAAATTCGGCATCTCCCTTGTTGATAAGCCGCAGGTTCTCGGCAGATGCTCCGGTTGCCTGTGCAGTCACGTTCATGTTTGCAACTTTTGTGTTCCAGATGTTGGCAATAGCTCCACCGAATGGATAGTAGGTACCAGAAGTACCGCCGGTAGCCAGGATGTAATCCTTTTTTGCATTTGACTTACAGCCTGCAAGACAGAGCAGGGCAAGTGTCAGAATAAGAGCCACAGTTAAAATTCTTTTCATAAAATCCCCTATTGAAATATATTTTTATTATTATTCATTTATTCAATTTGTCAACAAATTTTTCAGTTGATATTACTCAATAATCAATATATTCTAAAAATATAAATCAGATGATAAAAACAATGGGGCTTTGAAACCGATAAAATATGATTAAAAGACTTCTTTTTCTTGTTATATGTCTCCTTGCTTTGATGCCTGCGGCAGCTGAGCCGAAGGATTATGCAGCTATTGATTTTGTAGGCGATGTCTCTTTGGCAGACAACTGGGCAGTAGGCTGGCGGTATGATGCGAGAAAAAAGAAAGTTCTGGGCATTCTTTCCAAAGATATAGTGGATATTATGACCAAGAGCGACTTTATGGTGGTGAATTCCGAGTTCGCTGTCAGCAACAGGGGTAAACCTGTAGAAAACAAGAAGTACACTTTCCGGGCAAGACCCGAGCGGCTTAACATATATCACGAGATGGGGGTGGATCTGGCCCTTCTTGCGAACAACCATGTTTATGACTATGGAAAAGAGGCTTTTCTGGATATGTTCGATGCTTTCGATGCAGTGGGAATTCCGTACATAGGGGCAGGGCATGATCTGGAAGAGGCTATGAGGCCTTATAATGTGGTTATCAACGGGTATAAGTTTGCGATATTAAATGGCTCCCGGGCCGAGAAATACAGGCTTACGCCAGGGGCTACTGCCTCTGAGCCGGGAATATTCCTGTGCTATGACACAACCAACATGGTCAATGCCATCAGGAAAGCAAAGGAAGATAACGATATCGTCATAGCCGTGATCCACTTCGGAAAAGAGCTTTCTCATGACCTTGAGAAGGAGCAGGTGGAGAGTGCACGGCTCTATATAGACAGCGGCGCCGATATGGTGGTGGGGCACCATGCCCATGTGCTTCAGGGGGTAGAGTTCTATAAGGACAAACCTATAATCTATAACCTGGGAAACTTTATTTTTAACGCCGATACCGTTGATACGGCTATATTCGAAGTGCGGCTCGATGCAGACGGCAAGATGGAGTATTATATTATCCCTGCGATTCAGGATGAAGTTTATACCCGTCTGGCAAATCCAGAAGAGAAAGCCAGGATAATTAAAGATATTAATTCTTGGAGTATAAATGCGTATCTGGACAGCGACGGCAGGATGATGAAGAAGTAGTATTGATATCAGCTGTTATTTTTTCTTGACGGCAGAAAACAGCCTATATTAAAGTGAAATTCAGGAGGTAATAATGGCAAAGATTAATAGAAGTGAACTTACCAAGGAACAGCTTTCAAAGGCCCTGGAGTGCAAGACATCAGATGAACTGATTGCCCTGGCAAAAGCAGAAGGCTACGATATAACAAAGGATGAGGCCGAGGCTTATCTTGCCGAGATGGCCAACATGGAACTGGACAACAAGGATCTGGAAAAAGTGGCCGGCGGGCTCAATGATATATGCTGGCGGCTCCCTTGCGGTGATCACTTATAATTTTTTAAAAATTTCTTGATTTCCCGCTTTACTCCAAAGGCTAGCTTGTAGTCACCAAGTTTGCTGATAGGGATGAACTTCATCTCGGAGAATTCACGAATCTCTGTGGGCACTGGAAAATCAGAAGGAACCTCATACATATAAGTTTTCCATTTAAAAAATGGTAATCTTATATAGTCTGTGACAGTTTCTCCAATCTGCACTGCTTTTACATCGCTACACAGGTCTAATCCTGTTTCTTCCTTCAATTCCCGCCCTGCAGCCGTAAATAAGGTTAAGTCCTTTAATTCATAACCACCGCCTGGAATGGACCATTTGCCTGCCTGCGGCTTATATTTCCGATTGCCCAGCAGAACCTGATATTCACCATCTGCTTTTTTGAACAGTGCAACACCTGCACCTTTGTATGGAATTTTCATATTGTACCTACCTTTTCAATCAACGACCCAACCTGCAGCAACCAGATCTTCCACTGACAAATATTTTTCAATAGTGCCATCTTCGGTTACAACATCCCAGTGGTCGGTGGCAATACCTTTCACTACAGAGACAACACCATACCTGTTCTCTTCCCGCCAGTGTTTGACGTGACAAGGCTCCATGCATCTGCCGTTGAAAAGTATATCGATTGATGATTTAATCCGTTCCTTGCGCCAATGATTTTCAGCCATAGACAGTTCCTTTCTTAAGTATAAAAATAATATACATATGTTGGTGTGTCAAAGAATGCTACAGGAACAAAAATAATTTAAAATTCTTTATTTGATAACAATACTGAAATGATGTAGAATGCATCTGTAAAGAAGGAGAATCAGCATGAAGCAGTTCATAGAAGTTCATTATTATCTCAAGGACGGGAAGCGGGAGGAATTCTACCGTGCAATTATGGAAAGCGGGATTGCCGCCGCATCCAGGGCAGAGAAAGGAAACGAGAAATACGATTACTTCTACAGCCCTGACAATAAGAATGAACTGCTCCTGATTGAGCTGTGGGCATCGGAGGAGGTACTTAAGCAGCACTGGGAAACTGATCATTTCAAGGCCCTTGGTGAACTTAAGAAGGAATATGTGGCTGATACAGTGATCAGCCGGTATGAGGTGGAATAATAATGCATGGCGAATATCTGACAAAAATTAGAATTGTGCTCTTGGTGGCTTTAGTTATGGCTCTTGCTATACCAGCTGCAGCCCAGGGAAAGGCAGACAATAAAGTATATTTTGCGGCACCGTTGTTCAACCAGAGCGAGAAGGACTACAACCTTAAGATCACCAACATTCTTGAAAGCTACGGCTATGAGGTTTTCCTGCCTCAGCGTGACGGTTATCTGGCGGCAGATATGGAAGGAAAGAGCCAGGAAGAGCTCATGGATATGATTTTCAAGAAGGATTATCAAGAGGTTCTTAAGGCCGATATTATCTTTGTGATACTTGATGGAAGGTCACCGGATGAGGGGGCCTGTGTTGAGCTGGGTATTGCCTATGCCAGCGGCAAAAGATGCTATGGCTTCAAGACTGATGCCAGGTCAGTAGAATTCGGTCTGGATCTGAATCCCATGATAACAGGATGCTTCAAGAAGCTGTTCTATGACTTGGATGGCAATAAACTGGTTGAGGAATTGAAGCAGTATCTGTCCCAGAATAAACTGTGAAATATAACAAAATATTATCTCCTCAAGGAATAGAAAAATCTCTATAAATAATTTATTTATGGATATGAATAAAAATCATAATATAATGTAAAAATTATTTATAAACTTTTTTTAGTCGCAATAGTAGTTACAATATTTATTGTTATAGGCTGTGACATCGGTTCATCTGGCAGTTCCAGCTCATCAAAAGGGGGGCGATTTGTCAGGGCAGAAGAAATCGGCACAGTTTCTCTGGATGAAATCATTGAGAATAAAAAGAATGGCGGCGGTGATGCAGCAGAGCTGGAGGAACTGGAGAACCTTAGAGCTGAGCGCATTGAAAAATACAAAATAGAAATGAAGAAAGCTTTTAAAAAGCGAAAACTTAAGCTTAAAGGCGTTAATTCAGCATCTGATATAGATGATCTTTTTGAAAATAATAAGAAATTCAAGGATAGTCTCTGCTGTGAGGTTGCGGCGTTCAAACTTGACTATACGACAACTGACCCATTTGATAATGAAGTTACGGCTTCAATGAGAGTCCTTGTAAATTATCTGGAGTATTTTGATCTGTGGGACTGGAGCTGGCATAGATTTTATGCCTGCTCAGATATTGCAGTTCTTCATTGTCACGCCACACAGCTTAAGGACACCGATGTTCCTTCAAAGAAATCTGGATTTAATGCTTCTGAATGTGGCCTTCTGTATGAGACATGCTTCCATGACTATATGGTTGTTTTCCCGGACTATCTGGGGTATGGCACTTCAAAGGACAGTATTCATCCTTACCTCATTCAGGAGAATACCGGCAAGCAGTGCTGGGATGCCGCCTGTGCCGCTATATACTGGAAGTGTAATAAAAGTGATTCAAATGGCGACTCTTTCAGAGGTCTGGAAAATGATTATTACACTGCTGCCATCGGCTATTCCCAGGGTGGTGCAGCTGCCCTCGCCACTCAGAACTACATAGAAAAATACGATGACAGGGACCGCACCCATTTCAGAGGCGTTGTATGCGGAGACGGCCCCTATGATGCAATGTCTACATATAAATTTTACACGGAAAACGGGATGTACCTTCCAAGAGTAATAACTCTGATTCTCCGCTCTTATCTTTACTACTACAAGGATTCCTACCTCAAGGGCTTTACGGCGCCAGCGACTTCTTGAAGGATGAAGTTATAACGGCCTTGAAAGACGGCACAGACAAGGAATGGAATATGATTGATTCAAAAGAAAAATCAACCACCGATATTGACAATGCGATTAAAAATGCGCTGGGAGTGTCTATTCCAGTACAACCGTCAGATATGTTTAAAGCCGAAGCCATGAACCCCTCTTCAGCCGCATATAAGGCTCTTGAAAAAGCATTTGCCGCCAACAATTTGGCAGATTCAAGAAATTGGGCCGGTGGAACAAATAATCATAAATCACAATTCATCCATTTTGAATGCGATGAGGTTGTTCCATATGTAAACTATATCAATGTGGCTAATGCGCTGAAAAATACGAAATATATTAATTGGAAGGAACCTTCAGTTCTAATGACTATCATTAAAGCAGTGCAAGCCCTGGAAATATTTATTGATCTTCTGGATATAGTTGATGATCTTGAAAAGGTTGCGGGTGAAACCACCCCATATGATGGTGCACATGTTGCCGGAGGAGAACTTTTCTTTGTAGGAAATATCTTCTACATATAAAGATTACAAAAGCTGGTAATTTTTCAGCTGTCCCCCTGAAGGGGTATGAACACTGCGTTGGCCAGGATGAATAGGTTCTCCAGGGTGGCGTTCTGCTTCATGCTGACAGAGTAGGTGAGTCCCGGCACTATGTCCTGCCAGATGACAATTCCTGTGGTCTCGCCATCAGACTCAAACCAGCGTGCTGTTGCAGTGTTGTAGCCCACCGGCAGCTCCACTTCTTTCTCCCATTTATAATAGAAGCCGGATATGTCCTCAAGCTCCGTGGATGTGCTGGGCTTTATCCGGGCGGTGCAATCAGCTCCCTGCCAGGTGAAGTCCGCCTGGGCCAGGTTTCCTGCTATAATTGAATAGTAGATATTCTCCGCATCCTTGGGGATGCCGAATGTTATCCCCAGCTTCTCCTGAATCTCCTCGAAGGAGGATTCCACGATAGGGTTGGGCATCTCCACCTGATTTTTCCTGCAACCGCAGATAAGGAGAAGTGGTAAAAAGAATAAAAGGGGAATACGCCTCATTGCTGCCCTCTATTTCAATATGTCATAGGCCACAGGGAATGTGAAGTAGGTGTCGGGGTAGGGCTCATCAGCCAGCATGAAGTGCCACCATTCGCAGTCCAGGGGTTTGAAGCCGTTCCTTATCATGACCTTCTGAAGGAACATCCTGTTGGCAAACTGCTCCTCGGTTATCCCGGTGTAATCGGGGTGGGAGATAGGCCCGAAGAAATCGAAGGGGCTGCCCATGTCCAGCTCCTTCCCGGTGCTCATGTCCAGCAGGGTCAGATCCACAGCGCTTCCACGGCTGTGGCTGGACTGAGTTGCGATATAGCCTTTCTCGAAAAGCTCCTGCTTCTGCAGGTCGGGGTAGAAGATGTGCTTCATCCGTACATCCTGGTCCTCAAGACCCCACAGCATAAAATGCTTTACAGCCGGGGCAGGTCGGTAAGCATCGAACACTTTGAGCCGGTATCCAGACACCATCATCTCCTTGCTCACAGCCTTGAGTGCCCGGGTAGCCTCCCGGGTAAGGAATGCACAGGGCTCCTCGTAGCCGTCTATTCTGTCACCGATGAAGTTGTATGTGGAGTAATAGCGGATCTCCTGTATGATGTCTGGCACATAGTCAGATAGCAGGACAAATCCGGAAGCATCCTTTGTCACATCTTTCATACTGTTGATTTTATAGAAGAAACTTGCAATAATCAAGGGCAGAGAAGGGACAACGGAATGCAGAAAAGATTTGATATGAAAGGCCAAGAGACAATTCAGGAGATTCTGGATTTTAACCGTCAGACTCTTAAAGATTTTAAGCTTGATTCAAAAGAGAGACTGCGTGCAGAGCTGACATGCGAAGAAGTGCTGATGCGGCTGATCGAGCATGGTGATTTTTCCAAGAAAAAAAATATTTCCCTCAACATTATTAAATTTTTAGGCAATGTCAGCATAGATATGCGGGTTCCTGGAAATGATTTTGAATTTTTGCCCAAGCCTGATTTTGATGATATAGAGAACGATGATGAGACAGCAGAGGCCATACAGAGCATTATTTTACGATCCCTTGGCGACAAGATAAGCTTCCGGCATTCAGGTGATTATAATACTGTCCGGATCCAGGCTTTCCGCTCCCAGTATTTCAATCTGTATTTAATATTGACAGCAATGATCCTGGCAATCATTACAGGGACTGCCATGAAATATTTCCTGCCGGAACAGGTCTGCGGTTTCATTAATGAGAATATTTTCCAGTCGTTCAGCACATTGTTCATGAACGGTCTTAAGCTGTGTGCAGTACCGGTTGTCTTCTTTTCTATTGTCACCTGCTTTACTCAGACAGATAGTTTGTCCGGAATAAAGAGGATTGTTTTCAAGCTGTTTGCTGTTTTTTCTGTTCTGATGGTCTTTGCTTCATTCTTAGGGTACTTGGTGGTTAAGCTGTTCAAAACAGGAGTCGGAATACATCTGACTGCCGCTTTGAGCTCCGATGCAGTTCAGGGCAATCTGCTGTCAATAAGGAATGTTCTTGTTGATGTGGTGCCGAACAATATCATCAGACCCTTTGCAGAAGGGAATATGATTCAGCTGATAGCTCTGGCAATTCTGATCGGAGTGGCATGTGGAGCCTGCAGGATAAAAATTGTCTCTTCAATCTTTGATGAAGTCAACAGGCTTTTTATGAAGATTATCGGATTCTTCATACATCTTCTTCCGCTGTTTGTCTTCTGTTCTGTTTCATCTATGCTGATTATGACAGGATCCAAGGTGCTGCTTTCTGTCCTGGGAATTTTCTATACTGCTATTATTGCCAATCTGCTGCTTTTCCTGCTTTATAGTCTTATTACTGTTTTCCTTGGGTTTAATCCTTTTATGGTGCTTAAAAAATCGATGCAGATGCTGTTGACCAGCTTTACAACCGCTTCAAGTATAGCCTCTATGCCGGATGCCATGCAGGCTGCTGAGAATCTGGGTGTATCCCCCAAAATGTATAAGTTCTCTATCCCGATAGGAATGACTATTTTTAAAAGCACTTTGTGCCTTTATATAGTGATTGTTGTCTGCTCAATAGCAAACATTTATGGTATTGCTATGCCGTTCCTGAAGATTATTTCGCTGGTACTGTCTACAGTTATTCTTGTAATAGCTATGCCTGGAATACCGGGGGTGGGTATTATCCTGCTGTCATCGCTGTTGACAATGGCAGGTTGCCCAATTGAGGCCCTGGGGCTTATAGTGGGAATCGATCCGATTATTGATATGCTTGGAACACCAGGTGGGGTATTCGGCGTTCTGATAGCAGTCCTGACTGTGGCAAAAAGCGAGAAGATGTTAAAAAAATAAATAGAAAAACACTACCAACGTTGGTATTCATTGTTGGTTTTTGCCTGTTTTTATACTTTTTCTGAAAAATTTTATTCAAGATAACTCTTTATACTACAAGCAAATAGAAAAAAGTTTCAAAAAAATGAAAAATTTCTCTTGTGTTACTATTGACAGATTAGTAACGGTATAGTAATGTTGGTATTGTAAACGGAAACGTTGGTGAAACGTTACTGAAAAAAGGAGAAAAAAAATGACAAACTTCAGACAGACAATCAAGATGATGGCAATGGCCCTGGTAATGGCAGTAACACTCTGCTCATGCAATGCAGCTGGTGGATCAGATTCATACGAGGCAGCTACCTCCCAGGCTGCAACTCCAACAGCAACTAACAAAGTTCAGGAACCAGCAGAAAAGGCAGGCGTTGCAGAGGTAAAAGCTCAGGCTGTCCTCCGGGGTACAAATCTTACATTCTACTATGATGACAAGGATCACAATGCAGAAGGTACAGTATACGAAGTAAGTTCCAAGGGTTACGGTGTAAAGGGCGCTCCATGGGCATCTTCCGGATTCCTTACAGCAAGTTTCGATGAATCATGCAAAGCTTGGACCCCCACAAGCATGATCTTCTTCTTCTCCGGCTGCACCAAGGCAGTAAGCATCGACTGCACAAACCTTAACACAGCATCTGTAGTTGACATGAGCTGCATGTTCCAGAAGTGCCGTGCTCTCACAAGCCTTGACCTGACTGGATTCGACACAGCAAACGTTATCGAGATGTACCGGATGTTCAACGAATGCGGCGTGCTCGAGAGCATCACAGTAAACAGTTCCTTCATCCAGAAGGCAGGCCAGTTGCACAGCTACGATATGTACCGCCTGTGCCCGGCAGAGGTTATCAACGGTTAATAGATAAAAGACTGAAATAAGTCTGAAGTTTAAATAGAAAGGGCTCCCGGAACGGGAGCCCATTTTTTTTGTCTTATAAGAAGTTATTTTAAGAACTTCACCAGCTTTTCCATGGCTTTCTGGGTGTTCTCCCTTGAGTTGAAGGCGCTGAACCGAACATAGCCCTGTCTGCAGCTGCCGAAGCCTGATCCTGGTGTGCAGACTATGCCGCATTCGTGGAGCAGCTTGTCGAAGAAGGCCCAGGAATCGGTCTTGGTGTTCACCCACCTTGGCGGACGGGAGAACATTGAATTTGTGGACGCATGCATGACCAGGCTCCGCGTGACAGTGAAAGATATCTCCAAGGTGGCAG
>JAFXTY010000082.1 GCA_017535435.1 Spirochaetia bacterium
ATCAAACTCTCCATTATTTATCCCGGGGCCGAAGCCCCGGATCTAATCTAATATCAAATAAGATCCAATCCCTCTCGGAATTGATCAACTTCTTCGTTGACCCGCTTTAGACTTCCTTCTCTTCCAATTTTCTCAAAAAGCAACTTTCCTTTTAGGCGGTTCCAGCCCCTCGGACAGGCCCCCGCTTTGAGAAAGCTTTTCCGTTCTACCAAATTTACAGACTTATGTCAATGTACTTCTGGAAACTTTTTTTATTTTTTTAAATTTCTTTAATCAAGCCTTATTGTAGCACCCAGCCAGATACAAGTTGACTTCCATGTCAGCCGTGGCTTTGGCAAAAGTTCAAGGCCTGGATCAAACTCAAGGAATATCTCCAGGAAATCATCCAGCATCGGTATCTCAAGAGAAATAGGAATATTGGCACCGAAAGAATTATCTCCTCCCTCAAACTCAAAACGCGCAAAGCCGCCGACACCTAAAGATGCAGTGAATGGTCCGGCTATAGGACGTGAATTAATCAAAGTGTATGACCCGGCAATAAACAGGAACTGATGTCCTGATGTAAAATCGTAAGCTGCCTTTGCAACCCATGGATCATATGAGAATATAAGAACAGTATTAGGATGGCCAAAACCAAGGCCCACTCTCTTTTCCTGAGCTGATGCGCAAATCGGTAATAAAACAATTAATACAAACAATACAAGCAATACTGCTAATTTCTTTCTCATTTTTTCACTCCCATAATACCTTTATCGGCAGAAAAAAAATTTATTTAATGGAAGTTGAGAATAATATTTATTTTTTCAGAAGGCCGGCTTTATCGATGATAGAACGTATCTCGTCGGAGTTAAGAAGTTCTTTATTATCATAGAGGATCTTCAGTTTATCCTTATCTTCAAAACCAGCGGCAATTGCTTTTTTAAGCTGAGCAGCTCCCTGAGAGAAATTTCCGGTATGGTTCAGGTATATATCGCTTTTCTTGAAGTAGAGCTCTGCATTCTCGCTGTTTTTGACATTGCTGTCTTTTGACAGGTTATAATTGATGACAACATCTGCAGTCTCAAGGAATTTAGCATAATATTCTCCCTGCTCGTAAGGGCGCAGCAGGAATCTACTTATCTCGATGTTCTCGCTGTCAAGAGACAGGGCCTTCTCTCCATATTGAACCGCTTTATCATAATTCTCAGCACTGAAGGATACCTTTGCCATCTCAAAATAGAGCTGGGCATCGGTGGCAGAATCGGAGAACACCTCCAGCTGCTGATAGGTCTCCATTGCCTCTGGCAGATAGCCTGTCTCTGCAAGAAGAGAAGCATAGTTGAACCGGGCCATGTAATTATCCGGTTCCCGTTCCAGAATCTTCAGGTACAGCTCAAAGGCTTTGTCCCTGTTCTCAAGCTTGTAGTAACAGTAGGCCTGGGCAGAGAGGATTGTGCTGTTGTCAGGATCCTGGGCTGCCAATCCATCCAGGACATCCAGGGCATCGCCATACCGTTCAGCCATCATGTAGCTTTTGGCCAGGTTGAAGTTGGCAGCTCCGAACTTCTTGTCATACTCTGCAGCCTTAAGAAAAGCCCGTGCCGCGTTATCTGCTTCGCCCAGGCGCATATAGGCATTGCCAAGATTGAAATAGACATTGGCGAACTCCTTGCGGGATGGAGCAAAGACACAAGATGAGAGAATACATGCAATAGCAAGAATAAGAATTCTGAACCGCATATAAAAATTATATCATAGCTTTTAAAAATTGAAAAGGATTCCGGGAGCGCCAGTTTCAGAGAAGAAAGAAAGCTTCACAGAATGTCCTTCCTGACAGTAGTGGAGCTGAGGAACAAGCCATCCTGCAAAGGTTCCCCATGCCGCCCCCACCAAAACATCGGTGAAGAAATGGCTGCCGGAGAGAACCCGCATAGATGCCACTGCTGTTGCAGCGGCAAAGGAGCCCCCAGCCACCCAATATTTATTCTTTCCCTCTGGTTGGAGATGGGCATAGACAGTGGTCAGGAAGGATGCAGAAGTAAAAGCTATGGCAGAATGGCCAGACATGAAGGATTTTCCGGATTCATCATCCCTAAGCAGCTTGGAACGGGTGTCATCATAATAACAATATGGACGCCAGCGTGTCACCACATCCTTGGTAAGTTCCTTAACGCTGTGGGATAAGAGAAGTGCCTCGGCATACATCACCGCTCCGGTGATTATATTGTCCCTGCTCTGATGTATCGCCAGCGCAAAAGGGGCTGCCATGGTGCAGGCCAGCAGTATATCGCTTGTCAGATCCAGGCTCCGTGAATAACTGCACATCATAGCCCGGTCCACAAAGTTGACATCGCTTTTATGGAACCGGTCAAGACCATGTTCCTTGGCAGAATCCCTGTCCCTGGTAAAATAAATCGCCAGATGAGTTCCATAAAGTACGGCAGCACCGCCCCCTATAAGAGCATCCTTCTTCCAGTCAAGCTGATATGGAAAATCATCAGCAGGAAGCAGAGATGCGCAGAATACAATCAGGACAAGGAACAAAAGCCTTTTGATCATACGTTGACTATTTTCTTCAAATATTTCTCGGTCTCAGGAGTGGACACACCAAGTTCATGGCCCAGTTTGACAATCACACCCCCAAGAGCATCCAGTTCTATGCGGCCCTTTTTATTTTCTATATCAAGCTGGAATGATGTCTTGGCAGCCGGATCGATATGCTCCCCTATCCTCATGGCATAGTCGATATCATAGCTGTTCAGGATGACTCCCTTCTTGGCCGCAACTGCCACAATCTCATTCATAATCGCAAGAAGGCTGGCATTGAGATCAGGGTCGGCCCAGACTTCGTGCATTGTCTTTCCGGTGGCGCCGGTTACAAGTGCAAATGGAGAGACAAAGAGGAACTTGCGCCAGATAGGCTCAAAAGGATTCTGGTTCCAATAAAGCTTAAGCCCCATGTTCTGGAAGAAAGCCTGAATCTCCTGGCCATCGTAATCAGGGCGCTGAGGATCCTGTCCTGAATACACCTTGACAATATCGCCCTGAAGCTTAACAACACCTGGGCACTCAATCTTAGAGCTGATATATACGCAGGATGGAAGCACTATGCTCTTTGGAGCAAGCTCCTTGATTCTGTCATAGACATCCACTCCGTTCATCAGAGGCATGATCACTGTATCGGAATTGAGCCTTGGCTCCACCTGACGGATTGCATCCTCAAGGTCGTAGTTCTTGACTGCCAGAAGCAGGAAATTTATATAAGGAAGCTTAAGCACGCTGTCGGTGACCATCTTAGGTATGCAGACCACCGGGTCCTGTTTCCAAAGCTTAAGGGTGAGTCCGTTGGCCTTGATAGCCTCCAGGTGTGCTCCCCGGGCAATAAAGGTAAGATCTCTTTTATCCCGCCAGTTTGTGGTGATGTTCAGGGCAAACATGCCGCCGAAGTAACCACCTACACCGCCCAGCCCCATGACCACGATATTATTATATGAAGCGCTTTTGTCTAAGTTCATCCCGTTCCTTCCTTCTTTATAAAATAGTACAGGAATTTTTCTCTTTTAACAATATGTTGAAATTTGAACTGCTTTAATGGTATCATCTGATCTGGAGGGAACTATGTATCTTGAACCTGGACAGGAGATTGAGACTACTGTCATTTCTATTTCAAAGGATTGCGCTTTTCTGGACCTGAATGCCAAGAGCGAGGGAATTCTTCCTATAAGCGATATACAGAATGAAGACGGCACACTTACTGTAAATGAGGGTGACACCATCAAAGTCTATTTCATCGGCACAAAAGATGGAGAGATGGTCTTCACCACCCGCATAAAGAGCGGCAATGCAGACCTTACGCTGCTGGAGAATGCATACAACCATGGAACCCCAGTGGAGGGACATGTGGAGAAGGAGATAAAGGGAGGCTTCGAGGTTACTATTGGATCAGCAAGAGCATTCTGTCCATTCTCCCAGATGGGATATAAAGAGAAGAAGGAGCCCAAGGAGTATGTAGGCAAGAACCTTTCCTTCCGTATCACAGAATTCAAGGAAGAGGGACGCAACATCCTGGTATCCAACCGGGTCATTCTGGAGGAAGAACACCAGATGGAGCTGCGTAAATTGGAGGGAGAACTGGTTCCAGGGGCCAAAGTCATGGCAAAAGTTGTATCCCTCCAGAATTTCGGAGCCTTTGTGGAGATAAATGGTTTTAAAGCCCTGCTCCCTATATCCGAGGTAAGCCGGGAGCGGGTGGCTGATATAGCTGATGTACTGGCGGTAGGCGATGAGTTTGAGGTGCTGGTGCTTAAGGCTGACTGGGCAAGAGAACGCCTTTCTGTAAGCCGCAAAGCTCTTTTGGCAGACCCCTGGGACAGCGCCACAGAAAAATATCCCGAAGGAACAAAAATCACAGGAAAGATTGTAAGAATATCCAATTTCGGTATATTTATTGAGCTTGAAAGCGGTATCGATGGTCTTGTGCATATATCAGAACTCGATAACATAAAGCCTGGCACAAATATACAGAAAATGTATAAAATCGGAGAAAAGATGTCTGTCATTGTAAAAGATGTGAACCAGGCCGCAAGGCGGATATCCCTTAAGCCTTCCTCCTCCAAGGAGCAGGACCAGGAGGCCGCAAAGTATATGCAGGGGCAGTCCGATACCGAGACATATAACCCCTTTGCCCTGTTGTTAAAAAAGAAAAAATAGTATTTAATATAAATATACAATAATTACATATTTGGAGAGAAAAATGAGCGATAACAGAGGTTCATTCACAAGCAGGATCGGCTTTGTATTAGCTGCTGCCGGCTCTGCCGTAGGATTAGGAAACATCTGGCGGTTCCCATATCTGGCTGCCAAGAACGGTGGAGGTATCTTCCTTCTTATTTACATTCTTCTTGTGCTTACTGTAGGTATTGCCCTTATGACTGCCGAGATCACATTGGGCCGCAAGACAGGACTCAGTGTATGCAGCGCATTCAAGAAACTGAACAAAAAATGGGCTTTTGTAGGTGTGCTCGGTGCCATTGTTCCAGCCATCATCCTCCCCTACTACTCTGTAATCGGCGGATGGGTCCTCAAGTACTTGGTAGTATATTGTGAAGGCTTTGGAGACACCGCGGCGGCAGACGGTTTCTTCGGCGGTTTTATCTCCAGTTCTGCCTCCCCTCTTTTCTGGTATGTTATCTTCATAGGCATAGTGACAATCATCATCATATATGGTGTGCGTAAAGGAATTGAACGGGCCAGCAAAATCCTTATGCCTCTTCTTGTTATCCTTACTGTCATCGTAGCAATCTACTCAATCTTCCTGCCAGGTGCAGGGGAAGGCCTTGTCTACTACCTCAAGCCAGATTTCAGCCATCTTTCCTGGTCTGGAGTGCTGGGGGCCATGAGCCAGATGTTCTACTCCCTCTCCCTGGCTATGGGTATCATGATCACCTATGGTTCCTATGTCCAGAAGAGAGAGAACATCGAGACTGCAGTAACTCATATCGCTCTGTTCGACACAGCAATCGCATTCCTGGCCGGTCTTATGATAATCCCTGCTGTATTCTCATTCATGGGTCCTGAGGCTCTGAATGCAGGTCCCGGTCTTATGTTCATCACCCTGCCTAAGGTTTTCAAAAGCATGACAGCAGGCGGCTTCATCGGAGCAACATTCTTCATCCTGGTATTCTTTGCAGCCCTTACATCTGCAATCTCCCTTATGGAGGCAGTTGTAGCAAGCTTCCAGGACGAGTTCAAATTCTCAAGGACAAAGGCTATCATCGCAACTCTGATCATCTGTGTCGTTCTGGGTGTTCCATCATCCATGGGCAACGGTGCATGGTCCGGCTTCCTTATCATGGGAATGGACTTCCTCTCCTTCTGTGACTACATAAG
>JAFXTY010000009.1 GCA_017535435.1 Spirochaetia bacterium
CCATAGAGAAGATCGCCTTTGAGAAAGCTGGAATCATAAAGCATATGGTACCGGTGGTAATTCAGCATCAGAAGCCAGAAGCCCTGGCTGTGATCCGCAAGAGAGCCGAGGAGATGGGAAGTCCTCTCATTTATTCAGATGAACACATAAAGATTGAAAACTGCAGGCTGGGACATGACGGCAGTTCCTTCATATTATCCATGGATGGCCGGCAGTACAGCATTGTGACCAATCTGGCAGGGAACTTCCAGTGCGACAACATTGCATCTTCCCTATTGGCTTTAAGCAGGATCATGCCAGAGATTGATATGCAGAAAGCTCTGAATGCCCTTAAGGATGTGCCTCTTGAGGGGAGGATGGAGATCATAGGGACCAAGCCACCTGTTGTGGTGGATGGATCTCATACAGCCTACAGCATCCAGCGTCTTTTAGATTCCTGCAAAGCAATTTTCGGAGCCGGCGGAGTGCTGGTGTTCGGCAGCGTGAAAGGAAAAAACTACCAGGCCATGCTGGATCTTCTTATTCCTCCCTTTGACCAGGTGATTATCTCGGAGCCCCAGGGGTTCAAGGAGACTGATGTGGAGGATGTTTACAGCTATGCCAAGAGTTTGTGCGATACTGGACTGCATCCTGGTAAACCCTTGATCTTAGAGCCTGTGCCGGAAAAAGCCCTGGAGCTTGCCATCTCTAAAGCTGCAAAGCTGGATGGGAAGAAACCTGTTGTAGTTACCGGATCCTTCTACCTGGCAGGGGCTATTAAAAAGTATATTTCAGAAAGGAACAGAACATGAGCCTGAATGCGTCGGAGATCAATCTGATACTTGAGGAACTGGATATTGCCGGTTCCTATATCCAGAAGATTATACAGCCCGATTTCCATACCCTTATCTTCTCTATCTTCTCCCCAAGGGACAGGTTCAATCTGCTTATATCAATGAAGCCCGGCACCTCCAGGCTCCACCGCCATACAGGCCGTATCGGGAAGGCCGAGAAACTGCAGCGCTTTGCCCAGTTCCTCCGGAGCCGCATTCTGGGCGGCAGGATAACAGAGTGCTCCCAGCCGGGCAACGACAGAATCATAAGAATGGCAATTCATAAGGGAGACGAGACCACAACCCTGTGGATACGGCTCTGGGGAGGCAACTCCAACATCATAGCAGTGGACCAGGACAGCATCATACTTGACAGCTACTACCGCCGCCCGGCCAAAGGAGAAACCTCCGGGGCAAAGCTTGTGTACCAGGTGAAGGAGAAGGATATATCGGCCTTCCCGGTGCGCCCCTACCCCGCCGGAGAAAGCTTCAACAGCTTCATAGATGCATACTACACAGAGCTTGAGACCCAGGATCTGCGCAAGCAGCTCCACCAGCAGATAGAGGCCCTGGTGGGCCGCTCCCTCTCCAAGCTGGAATGCAGGCTTGCCAATGCAAAGGAGCTGGTGGAGAAGTACGAGAACTTTGATCGGTATAAGCAGTACGGCGAACTTATACTGGCCAACTCCCGCTCCATTGCCCGGGGGGCCAGCTTCCTGGAGACAGCCAACTACTACGGCGATAACGAGACTATACAGATTCCGCTGGATCCCAAGCTCTCTGCTTCCGAGAACAGCGAGAAGTATTTCCACAAGTACAAGAAGGCAAAGAACGGCCTTGCCCTGCTCCAGGACGAAGTGCGGAACCTGACGGCAAAGATAGCGGAGCTTACCGCCAGCCGGGACAGCCTTCTGGCTGAGCAGGATGTGTATGTGCTCTCTGAATGGTATGAGAAGGAGAAGCAGCACCAGAGCAAGGTGGTGGCCAGGGACATACCAGGCCTGCAGTTCACATCGGGCCCATTCATGATCTATGTGGGGCGCACCGCCAAGGAGAACGACCAGCTGCTCCGCCGTCATGTGCGGGGTTCCGACTGGTGGCTCCATACCCGGGATTATGCCGGAGGCTATGTGTTCATAAAGGTGGAGAAAGGAAAGAGTGTCCCCCTGGACACCCTGCTGGATGCCGGAAACCTGGC
>JAFXTY010000010.1 GCA_017535435.1 Spirochaetia bacterium
ACCTCTTTTCTCGGGCATGATTGTGGGCACCGGCCCGCGCTACTGCCCATCTATAGAAGATAAGGTTAAACGTTTCCCAGACCGGCCGCGGCACCAGATTTTTGTGGAGCCGGAAGGGCTTGAATCCGAGGAGATGTATCTTAACGGCATCTCATCCTCCCTGCCGGAGGAGGTGCAGGACCAGTTCCTCCACACACTGCCCGGCCTGGAGTATGTGGAGGTGGTGCGCCCAGGATATGCAGTAGAATACGACTACCTTAATCCGCTACAGCTTTATCCTTCCCTTATGACCAAGCGGCTCAAGGGGCTTTTCATCGCCGGGCAGACCAACGGCACCTCCGGCTACGAGGAGGCTGGCTGCCAGGGGCTTATGGCTGGCATCAACGCAGCCATGTACCTGCAGGGAAAGGCTCCTCTGGTTCTCTCAAGAACCGAAGCCTATATCGGCGTCCTTATCGATGACCTTGTGACATTGGGAACCAAAGAGCCTTACAGAATGTTCACATCCAGGGCAGAGCACCGTCTTTCCCTGCGCCATGACACTGCCGATTTCCGCCTTCTGGAGAAGGGCTACCAGGCTGGTCTGGTGCCGGCGGATATCCATCAGCAGTTTATGGAAAAACGAACTAAGATAGACGAAATCAAGGAACTCCTTGTCCAGCGCCATCTGGGGGCAAAGGAGCTTGAAAGGGTGGAACAGGAAGAGCTTGTCAACGCACTCCGCCACCACATAGGAAAGACCTTTGACCAGATAGTCAGAGACCCTGAGATCAGACTTGACCAGCTGCTGAAACTGGATCCAGAGATAGGAAACGGTGTGCGCAAGGAGTGGCTGGACCAGATAGAGCTTGATATAAAGTACGACGGCTATATAGCCCGTCAGGAGAGGCAGAACAGCCGCATAGAGCGGATGGAGAAGCTGCGGATTCCCGAGGGCTTTGACTATGATGCGGTGGAAAGCCTTTCTGCAGAATCCCGCCTTAAGTTCAAACAGGTGCTCCCTGCCACACTGGGGCAGGCCTCCCGCATATCCGGGGTACGGACATCTGACATAGCAATTCTTATGATTCATCTGGGGAAGAAGAATGGAAGCACTGCTGGATAAAGGTCTTTCTGAACTGGGTGTCTCCTTTTCTGATGAACAGCGCAGACAGCTTGATACCTACTGGTCGGAGCTGGCCCTGTGGAACGGCAAATATGGCCTTGTGAACGCCTCTGGCGAAGCTCTGGTGATTAAACATTTTCTCGATTCCTTTTCCGCAGTTTCAGTGCTGAAAACTATGGCATTCGACACAGCCTGCGATGTGGGCTCCGGCGGCGGTTTCCCAGGTTTGGTGCTTGCAATTGCATTTCCTGAAAAGAAGTTCACCCTTATAGAGCGTTCCGGCAAAAAAGCCCTGTTTCTGGCCAATACAGCAGTCATGATGCACGCCTCCAACGTGGAGGTTAAAGCTGAAGATGCAGACCTTATCAAAGAGCAGTTTGACCTGGTGCTGTTCCGGGCCCTGGGACAGTTCACCCAGTATTTTTCCACACTTTATCGGCTTACAGCGGCAGGGGGACATCTCTTTGCCTTCAAGGGGAGAAGAGAGGAGATTCAGCATGAGATTCAGTCCCTTGCTGCAGAGATTCAGAAAAAGACAGTGATTGAAACTGCCCATGTTCCATTCCTGGAGGATGAGCGGAACTTTGTGATAATAGAGCGGTAGAGGAGGCTTGTATGACATTTGTACCTGGTGTTTTCTGCGAGAAAAAGGAGAATGAGCGGAGTTTCTGGTTCCTTTTCAAGAAGGATAAGGTTCTTTATTTCGGTCAGGATGATGACATTAGGTTCCCTGAGCTTATCTCTCCCTCAGAGCTGGGACTAAAGACCACAGAACCCCAGTTCATAGGAACCATAGACGGCAGGAACGCCTTTGCCGCTCAGGTCTTTGAAGGGGAGGAAATCTGCTACAACTGCTGCGGCGTGGCCCAGTATAACTATGCCGGGCTGAGGGATCTCTACACTGCAATCGGCCGGGATATGTTCACCATAGTAGGCCGGGCTCTCCATATCTGCCGCTGGCACGAAAGCTGGAAGTTCTGTCCATCCTGCGGGGCACCTATGGAGGATTCCAAGACAGAACGGGCCAAGATCTGCACCAAGTGCGGTCGCATCGATTATCCGGTTCTATCTCCAGCTGTAATCACTGCAGTGACCAGGGGGGATAAACTCCTTCTGGCCCACAATGTCCGTTTCACCGACGGCCGCTACAGTATAATTGCAGGTTTTGTGGAGAGCGGAGAGAGTGCAGAGGATGCAATCCGCCGGGAAATCATGGAAGAGGTGGGCATCAAGGTCAAGAATATCCGTTATTTCGGAAGTCAGTGCTGGCCATTCCCACATTCCTTCATGCTCGGCTTTACTGCAGAATACGAATCAGGAGAACTCAGACCTGATGGAGTGGAGATAGACAAGGCTGACTGGTTTGCCGCAGACCAGTTCCCGAACCTTCCCTCTTTTGCCAGCATAAGCCGTGCTCTGATCGAGGACTTCAAGAAAAAACATCCTGCAAAATAACTTTTTGTTATTTTAATTATGAAAAAAAATACATAAAAATCGTCCCGTTGGTAAAATCAGAAGGTAGAAGAAAAAAGCATAATATAGTAAAATTTTTTCAAAATTACGGAGTATAAACGTAAGTTTCACATAATAACCGACAGGAGGATTAAGTTGGGTAACAAAGAAGCCTTACAGAAGTTTAAGGACATGCGTTCCAAAATGCTTGCAGGCGGTGGAGAAGACCAGATTGCCAAGCAGCATGAGAGAGGAAAGCTGACTGCCAGAGAGAGAATCAACCTTCTTTTCGATGAGGGTTCATTCATTGAAGACGGCACTTACATGACAGGACGTGCTGACAAGTTCGGACTCGACAAGAAGAAGTTCTTGGGAGACGGAGTTGTAACTGGCTGCGGAAAAGTTGACGGAAAGCAGGTTTTCGTTTCATCACAGGATTTCACAGTCCTTGGCGGATCCCTGGGAGAGATGCATGCAGAGCGCATTGCAGCTGCACAGGCTCTTGCACTTAAGAACGGAACACCATTCGTTCAGGTTAACGATTCCGGCGGAGCAAGAATCCAGGAAGGTATCCTGGCCCTTGGCGGTTATGGAAAACTTTTCAGAAACAACACTATTTCTTCCGGTGTAATCCCACAGATCTCTGTAATCCTGGGACCATGTGCCGGCGGTGCTGTATATTCACCAGCTATCACAGACTTCATCTTCATGGTTGATGGCATTTCCAACATGTACATCACCGGACCAGATGTAATCAAGGCTGTAACAGGCGAGGAGATCTCTCATGAGGCTCTCGGTGGAGCAGGCGCACACTGCGGAACCAGCGGTGTCGCACACTTCCGCTATCCTACCGAGGAAGCTTGTCTTGAGGGCGTAAGAAAGCTTCTCAACTATCTCCCTGCAAACAACATGGAGCCATCTCCGGTTGCACCTTGCACAGACCCTGTTGACAGAGAGACTCCAGAACTTATGGATATTCTCCCGGACAACATCAACCAGGGCTATGACATGAAAGAGTTCATCTACTCAATCTTCGATGCAGACAGCTTCCTGGAAGTTCAGGCAGACTTCGCTAAGAACGTTGTAGTAGGTTTCGCAAAACTGAACGGCCGGACAGTGGGCGTTTTCGCAAACAACCCTAAGTTCTTCGCCGCTTCCCTTGATATCAACTCATCCGACAAGGGTGCACGGTTCATCCGGTTCTGCGATGCATTCAACATTCCTATAGTTTCACTGGTAGACGTACCGGGCTTCCTCCCAGGCGTTGAGCAGGAGCACGGTGGAATCATCCGCCACGGAGCAAAGATTCTCTACGCTATCGCAGAGGCAACAGTTCCAAAGGTAGCACTTATCGTCAGAAAGTCCTACGGTGGAGCATTCATCGCAATGTCTGCTAAGCAGCTGGGCTATGACCGGACACTGGCATTCCCGACATCACAGATCGCTGTAATGGGCGCTCAGGGTGCTGCAAACATCATCTTCAGAAAAGAGATCAATGCTGCTGCTGATCCAGCTGCAAAGAGAGCAGAGAAGATTGCAGAGTTCGAGGCAGAGGTTATGAACCCATTCGTTGCAGCCGGCTACGGATATGTTGACGATGTTATCGATCCTAAGTATGCAAGAATCGAACTCATCAGATCTGTAGAGATGCACATCACCAAGAGAGAAGACAGACCTGCTAAGAAGCACGGAAACATTCCTCTGTAATATTGGAGTAGAGTATGGATATAGAAGTATTCAGCTATACACTGGTTTCCACAGTCGTTGGACTTTTTGTGGTATTCTCCTTCCTTGCTATCCTGGCTATCGTTATGGTTGTTCTGGGAAAATGGGATATTGCAAAATCCAATAAAGCTGCTAAAAAGGATGCTCCTAAAGCTGCCACACCTGCAGCTGCTGCAGAGGCACCTAAGGCAGAGAGCATGGACTGGCTTATCGCTGCTGTTGCCGCATTTGTGGCACAGGACGAGGAGCCTGTATCTGCAGAGGCATGGACACCAAGTGATATTTTAAGAGAAAGCCCATGGGCAAAGGCGCCGCGGGTATCAAAAAGACTTTCTGGAGTTAACAGATGAAAAAAGAGATTAATTTTGAGTTCGATGGTAACAAGTACAAAGTGGACGTTGAGTCAGACGGTGAAAACCTTGTTATCACAAAAGATGGGAAGACATACAATGTAAAGCTTATCGGCGGCGCTGCTAAAAAGCCAGCTCCACGGAAGGCACCTGTTGCAGCACCTGCAGCAGCTCCTGTTGCCGCTCCTGCACCAGTTGCAGCAGCAGGCGCAAAGGATGTAGTTGCACCAATGCCTGGAACAATCAAAGATGTAAAGGTTAAGGTAGGCGACGCAGTTAAGAACGGACAGCTGGTCTGCATCATGGAAGCTATGAAGATGGATATGGAAGTGTTTGCTGCTGCTGACGGAACTGTAGCTGAAGTTTGCCTCGCAGGCGGTTCCAGCGTACAGAAGGGCCAGGCTATCGTTAAACTGGCATAAGGGGTAATTGCATGTTAGAATTATTGACAAATTTCTTGTCCAATACAGGTTTTGCAAACCTTACATGGCAGTACCTGGTTATGATCGGCATGGGCTGTTTCCTGCTGTATCTGGGTATTGTACGTGGGTTTGAGCCACTGCTCCTGGTTCCGATCGGATTCGGTTGTATTCTCTGCAACCTTCCTATCACAGGACTTATGGAGGATGGCGGTCTGCTTAGGTACTTCTACTTCGGAGTAGAGCACGGTCTGTTCCCACCGATCATCTTCCTGGGTATCGGTGCAATGACAGACTTCGGCCCGCTTCTGGCAAACCCGATCACATTCCTTCTTGGTGCTGCTGCTCAGCTGGGTATCTTCGTTACCCTTATCGGAGCAAGAGCCCTTGGATTCACATTCTGCGAAGCTGCTTCCATCGGTATCATCGGTGGAGCCGACGGTCCTACCGCTATCTTCCTGACATCCAAGCTGGCACCGCACCTTCTGGGACCTATCGCTGTAGCAGCTTACTCCTACATGGCACTGGTTCCATTCATCCAGCCACCTATCATCAAGGCTCTTACCTCCAAGAAAGACCGGATGATCCACATGGCTGAGGTCCGCCAGGCTTCCAAGACTGTGAAGATCCTGTTCCCTATCATCGTATGTATCCTGGCATCCCTGCTGGTTCCAGATGCAGCATCCCTCCTGGGTATGCTCATGCTGGGTAACCTGTTCAAGGAGTGCGGTGTTACAGAAAGACTTACCAAGACAGCTGGAAACGAGCTTATCAACATCGTCACCATCTTCCTGGGTCTTGCAGTAGGTTCCAAGATGTCTGCAGAGCACTTCCTTACAATTCAGACAATCATGATCATCTGTATGGGTCTGGTTGCATTCTGTTTCGGAACTGCTGGTGGAGTTCTCCTGGGACAGCTTCTTAAGATCATCACAAAGGGCAGAGTAAACCCGATGATCGGTGCTGCCGGAGTATCCGCTGTACCAATGGCTGCCAGAGTAGTTCAGAAAGTAGGACAGCAGGAAGATCCTTCCAACTTCCTCCTTATGAACGCTATGGGACCAAACGTAGCCGGAGTTATCGGTTCTGCAGTTGCTGCAGGTATCCTCCTTTCACTGTCCAGAGGTTAACACCTGCGGATAGATATAGCTCCCCGTCAAGGGGAGCTTTTTTTTTGCCCTGAATACATTATTTCGACTTGAAAAAAGGGGATTTTCACGTTAACATTTACCTATGGCAGAACCGAGATTCAAAGCAGCCCTTTTTGATGTGGACGGAACCCTTTATCCCCAGAGTTTCTTTATCAAGACCAGTCTCCGGTTTTTTCTGCAGCATCCCCGTTTAAGTGTAGCTTTCAGGCGGCTCAGGAAGGATATTCGGCAGATAGGCGGGGTGGAGGATCTCCATCTTGCACAGGCCTCCCTGTGCGCAGGATACCTGAGAATCCCGGCAGATCAGGCTCAGGAGCTTCTTGAAACCTATATCTATGGCACTTATATGGATATGCTCAGCAAGGCAGAACCTTACCCGGGAGCAGAGCCGCTTCTTGCCTCTCTTAAGGATGCGGGGCTCAAGCTGGGGGTCATAACTGACTATACTGTAGGAAAAAAACTTTCAGCCCTTGGCTTCGACCGGTACTGGGATATGACGGTGTCGGCCGATGAAATGGGACATCTTAAGCCAGAAGCTGATGCTTTCCTTCTGGCAGCAGAAGAATTAAAAATTTCACCAGAACAGATAATTTATGTTGGAAATGAATATAAATATGATATAATAGGGGCAAAGAAAGCTGGAATGAAAGCTGCTCACCTGGCTCAGAAGCCTGTGCCAGACAGCGTGGCAGACATAACATTCTCCGATTTTAACGATTTACGGAGCTACATACTTGGGAATTAACGGTGTAAACATTTTCTTCTTTTTATTTTCTCTTGCAGTTGAACTGCTGATTCTTTTTGCTTTCATGAGGTCTAATACTGCCAGCCGCTATCTGGACAGAATGCGCACCTTCTATAACAGCAGGACCCAGGAGCTTGATAAGATTGTGGAAGAGCGGAAGACAGCCCTCAACGATATCAAGCTTGCCATGGATGGGAGCGAGCAGAATGCCCGGGATCTGATCAAAAGCTTTGAAGTCAGCTTCAATATGGTGAAAAAGAGGGATGATGAGATCAAGGTCCTGAGCAGTCAGTTGGACACATTCCGCAGTGCTTTCAACGAGATGGCCGATGCCTCCCAGAAGGCGGACAAGAACCTGCAGCTGCTTAAGCAGGAGTCCAAGAATGTGGAGATAGTCCGGCGCAGCATTAAGAATCTTACAGATCAGCTTGCCGAAATAAAAGAGCAGACCGACTCCATCCTTTCCGAGTTCAACAAAAAGAACGAGGAATCCTTCGAACAGCTCAGGCTTAATCTTCTCAACACAGTGAATCTCAATATGGGGACCCTTCAGGATGGCCTTGAGATGGCAGGCAAACGGCTTGATACTTTCAATACCCAGATAGAAGAGCTGACTGGCCGGCAGGCTCTGGTGTCGGAGAACGCAATCAAGGATCTTACAATTGCAATGAATGCCAAGCTGGATTCCTTCAGGGAAAGCATAGAGACCTTTGGAAAGGGCTATATGGAGCGGCTTGAGCTTCTTAAGGATAAGAATACTGCAGTGGAGTCTGAGTTCTTTGCTGCCCTGGACAAAGAGAGCAGGAGCCGTCTTGAGGTTGTCCGCTCTGAGATTGAGAAGGAATTTACCGATTATCAGGCATCTGTAAGCGAAAAGCTTGCCTCTGTAGACACTCTTAAGCAGGACATAGAGAATTTGGGCAGCGCTCTGCAGGAGATAAAAACCGGCATGGAGGAGGTCAGGGCCAAAGCTGTTGATGAGCTTTCCGACAAGGTGCAGAATGCTGAGAATCTCTTCATGGAAACATACAAGAACCGTCTGGATGCCTTGGAGAAGCAGACATCTGGCCGCATGGAGAAGGTTGAGCAGGCTGTGAAAGCCCTGGACAATATTTCAAATCTTGGTGAAAAGCTTTCTGAGACCGAGGATCGCCTGGCTAAGATTGACAAGGTGATGGAGTGGCTTGCCAAGACCGAGACCCGTCTTAACGATTCCATCCATAAGGGGGAGGAGACTATTTCTGTTCTTGGGGAGCTGGTGGAGAAGCCTGTCCCTATATCGTCCCCCGATACCCAGATATCCCAGACCGACAGGAACGAGACTGCTAAACTGCTTATCCAGAGGGGCTGGAGCAATGAGAAGATTGCCGAGACCCTGGGCATAAGCGAAGGCGAAGTAGACCTTATCAGAGATTTTTATTCATCTAACTAATTATTTTTTTACTAAATTATTGACTATTATATTTTCTTATTAGTATCTTTTAATAAAGAAAAACAACTAAGGACACACAAAAGTGAAAAAGGATACTGAGGAAGAAAAGATGGAGCAGGAACTTCAGCCTGAATCGGAAGCCAAGGCCGAAGAGCTTGGGACAGAAGAACCTGCCGAACCGGTTGATGAGGTTGCTGCCCTTAAGGAGCAGATTCAGAAGCTGGAGAAGGAGAAGGCAGAGATGAAGGACCAGTTCCTCCGGAAGGCTGCCGACTTTGATAATTTCCGCAAACGTCTTATCCGTGACAAGGAAGATGCTGTAAGCTTTGCCAACACCTCTCTCTTGACCGATCTGATAGATGTTCTTGATGACTTTGAGAGGGCTGAGGAAGCTGCCAAGAAGTCCAAGAATTTTGAGACTCTGGCGAACGGCGTTGATCTTATAGAGAAACGTCTTATGGGTCTTCTGGAGAAGAAGTGGGGGCTTACAAAGTATGTTCCTGTGAACGAGGCATTTGACCCCGAGAAGCACGAGGCTCTTATGATGACAGAGTCTCCTGATGTCAAGGAAGCTACTGTTGCAGAGGTGTTCCAGAACGGCTACATCCTGCACGGAAGAGTTATACGGCATGCAAAGGTGAAAGTGAGCATGCCTGCAAAGAATAATTGAAAATTTTTTCTAAGAAGGAAGGAATAATATGGGAAGAGTAATTGGTATTGATCTTGGAACAACAAACTCGTGTGTTTCAGTTATGGAAGGTGGAGAACCTATTGTAATTGCAAACTCCGAAGGACAGCGGACAACCCCGTCTGTCGTGGCTTTTACAGACAAGGGCGATAGGCTTGTAGGCCAGCCGGCCAAGAACCAGATGGTTACAAACCCTGAGAACACAGTCTATTCAATCAAGCGGTTCATCGGATGCAAATATGGCGAAATGGCCGCCGATGCAGCACTTATGCCATATAAGATGGAAGCCGGCCCTTCCAACGATATCAGAGTAAACATCAGAGGAAAGCAGTACTCTGCACCAGAGATTTCTGCAGCAGTTCTCCAGAAGATGAAGAAGACTGCAGAGGATTATCTTGGTGAGCCTGTGACAGAAGCTGTAATCACAGTTCCTGCCTACTTCAACGACGCACAGCGTCAGGCAACCAAGGATGCAGGTAAGATTGCAGGCCTCGAGGTAAAGAGAATTGTAAATGAGCCTACAGCCGCATCCCTTTCCTACGGTTTCGGCAAGGACAAGAAAGAAGAGAAGATCGCAGTATACGACCTGGGCGGCGGTACATTCGATATCTCCATCCTGGAGCTGGGCGACGGCGTATTCGAGGTTAAGTCCACCAACGGCGATACCCATCTGGGAGGCGATAACTTTGACCAGGAAGTAATCCATTGGATGATCGACACATTCAAGGCTGACACCGGAATTGACCTGTCCAAGGACAGAATGGCACTTCAGCGGCTTAAAGAGGCTGCAGAGAAGGCTAAGATTGAGCTTTCAAGCGCTCAGTCCACAGAGATCAACCTGCCCTTCATCACAGCAGATGCAACAGGCCCTAAACACCTTCAGATGTCACTTACCAGAGCTAAGTTCGAAGGTATGGTTGAGCACCTGATCAATAAGACAAAGGAGCCATGTGTAAAGGCTCTTAAGGATGCAGGCCTTTCTGCCTCCGAGATTGACGAGGTTATCCTGGTAGGTGGTTCCACCAGAATCCCTGCTGTACAGACAATGGTAAAGCAGATCTTCGGCAAGGAGCCTAACAAGAGCGTCAACCCGGACGAGGTTGTAGCAATGGGCGCAGCAATCCAGGGCGGTATCCTGGGCGGCGATGTAAAGGATATTCTGCTCCTTGATGTAACTCCGCTTTCACTGGGTATCGAGACCCTTGGCGGTGTATTCACAAAGCTGATTGAGCGGAACACAACTATTCCTACACGGAAGAGCCAGATATTCTCTACCGCAGCTGACGGCCAGACTGCAGTTTCCATCCATGTCCTCCAGGGTGAGCGTGAGATGGCTGCAAACAACAAGACACTGGGCAACTTTGACCTGGTAGGTATTCCACCGGCACCACGGGGAGTTCCACAGATCGAGGTTACATTCGATATCGATGCCAACGGTATTGTCCATGTTTCTGCAAAGGATATGGCTACTGGAAAAGAGCAGAGCATCAAGATTGAGTCCTCCTCCGGACTTTCCGAGAGCGAGATTGACCGGATGGTCAAAGAGGCTGAGGCACATTCCGAGGAAGACAAGAAGGAAAGGGCAAGAATCGAGGTCAAGAACGAGGCTGACAGCATGATCTACCAGACCGAGAAATCCTTGAAGGACTACGGCGACAAGATCAGCGCAGACGAAAAGGCTAAGATTGAGGCTGCCCTCAAGGATCTTAAGGAAGCTGCAAAGACCGATAACATCGATGACATAAAGGCTAAGATGGAGACTCTCAAGCAGTCTGCATATAAGCTGGCAGAGCAGATGTATGCCGCAAATGCTGCAAAGAATGGTGGTGCAAACCCAGGTGCAGGCGCTTCAGGAGCAGGCCCGAATCCAGGAGCTGGTGCTCAGGGCGCAGGTCCTAACCCAGGTGCTGGTGCACAGGGTGCAGGCCCAAAGAGCGGCACAGTTGATGACGTAGACTTCGAAGTAGTGGACGACGACAAGAAATAATGGCAACTAAGAGAGATTACTATGAGGTTTTGGGGGTGGAGAAATCTGCCTCCAAAGAAGACATTAAAAAAGCTTACAGAAAGCTGGCTATCAAATACCATCCCGACAGGAATGCCGGAAACCCCGAGGCCGAGGAGAAGTTCAAGGAAGCAACCGAGGCCTACGAGGTGCTTGGAGATGATAAGAAGCGCCAGGCCTACGACCAGTTCGGCTTTGCTGGGGTAGATGGCAACATGGGTGCAGGTGGAGCACATGATTACTCCAACGTATTCCATGATTTCCAGGATATCTTCGGCGGCGATTTCTCCATCTTCGACACTTTCTTCGGCGGTGGCGGCAGCTCCAGAGGTGGTCGTGGCTACGGCGGACAGTACCGCGGTGCAGACCTCAGGTATAACCTGGACATCTCCTTCAAGGATGCTGTCTATGGTACCAAAGTAGAAATCTCTTATAACAGAAATGTAAGCTGCACAGAGTGTGGCGGTACCGGCTCTGCCGCCGGCTCAGGACGCAAGAGGTGTCCAACCTGCGGCGGAACTGGCCAGGTACGCCGGAGCTCCGGCTTCTTCTCTCTCGCATCAACATGCTCAACATGCCATGGCGAGGGATCCATCATAGAAAAGCCCTGCAGCCACTGCGGCGGCAGCGGCGTGAACCGCAAGGTTCAGAAGATCAAGGTAACTATCCCGGCTGGAATAGAGCCGGACAAGCAGATAAGCATACCTGGCCAGGGCGATGCCGGGCCTGCAGGCGGTGTACCAGGAGACCTTTACGTATTTGTAAATGTGCGGCCTCATGAGTACTTTGAGCGCAACGGCAACGACCTTTACTGCATGGTGCCTATAAACGTGGCCCAGGCATCGCTGGGCTGCAGCATAAATGTGGACACACTTGACGAGAAGAAGGTGAAGCTCAAGATTCCGGCAGGAATCCAGAACGGCAAACTGCTGCGCCTTAAAGGGGAGGGTGTGCCATATCTTCATAATCCTAATAAGAAGGGCGATCTTTATATCAAGATCCAGATTGTGACACCGGAGCGTCTCTCCTCCAAGGCCAAGGCCCTTATGGAAGAGCTTTCCCAGCAGCTGGGTGAGAACGAGAACCCCAAGCCGGTACGGCTTTCCTCAATATAAACGGTGCCTATGGCTGAAGACCGCTCCCGATGCTACAAAGTAAGCGAGATCACTAAATGCATCAAGGACTGTCTGGAGGATCAGTTCTGTTCTGTCCAGATAGAGGGAGAGGTTTCCAGCTTCAAGCTTTCAAGCACAGGACATTATTACTTTACTCTTAAAGATGCTTCTGCAGCCATAAATGCAGTTCTGTTCTCCAGATCTGTCAAGAACGCAGGCTATCTTCCAAAGGATGGGGATATGGTTGTGGTCACAGGCAGTGTGTCGGTCTATGCCAGGAGCGGAAGCTATCAGGTTATCTGTTCCCACATAGAGAACAAGGAGAAGCAGGGCGACATCTTTGCCGAGCTGAAAAAGCGGTATGAAAGGCTTAAGGCCGAGGGACTTTTCGACGAAGCCCGTAAACGGCCTATTCCATCATATCCTAAGCGCATCGGGGTAGTCACATCCCCCAGCGGCGCCGCCATCAGGGATATCCTGAGGGTACTCAAACGGCGGAACAATACCATAGACGTGGTCATCCTGCCTGCGCCGGTGCAGGGGGACGAGGCCGCACCTGTCATAGCGGCCCAGATCAGGCGGGCCAATATGTTCAGACTGTGCGATGTGCTTCTGGTGTCCCGGGGCGGCGGTGCGCCGGAGGACCTCTTGCCATTCTCAGACGAGGAAGTTGTCCGGGCTGTTGCTGCTTCCCAGATTCCTACTATTTCTGCGGTAGGACACGAGATAGATATGGTTCTTACAGACCATGCCGCAGACCTCAGGGCCCCTACACCCTCTGCCGCCGCCGAGGTTGTATCCCAGGAGGCAGAGAATGTCAAAGACAGGATCAAGGAATACAGCCAGGGGATAAGAGATGAGATTCTGGAACGGCTTGACAGTGCCCGCCTGGTTCTGGAGGATAATTCCAAGGAGAGCCTTAAGAAGAGCTTGGTAGGCTTTCTGGACGATATGCACCAGAGACTTGATGATGAGCACGAGGATCTTTGCCGGACAGTAAAGGATGTCCTCAAGGACAGCCGTCATCGTCTTGAGCTCCTTTCCGAAGGCTTAAAGG
This sequence comes from Spirochaetia bacterium, assembly GCA_017535435.1. Classification (GTDB taxonomy): domain Bacteria; phylum Spirochaetota; class Spirochaetia; order CADAEX01; family CADAEX01; genus CADAEX01. Next base: position 13,245 of record JAFXTY010000010.1, read on the forward strand.
CATCTTCTCCTGCGTCAATCTTAAAGCGGGGATATGCTGCAGTATATAATAAGAGTGCAGACCAGTATGCTGGCTCTGCTGCTTCCATCAAGGCCGGAGACCGGCTGAATATCACCTTCTGGGATGGCACAGCAGCTGCCGTTGCCGAGAAACAGGGAGAGTAATTATGAGCTTTGAAGAGAAATTAAACCGGCTTGAAGAGATCAACAATGATATGAAGGATGGGGATGTTCCTATCGAAAAAGCGATGAAGCTCTTTGAAGAGGGAATCAAACTGGCATCATCCCTGGAGAAGGAGCTTGGCAAGATGGAAAGGAAGGTGGAGATTCTCATCAACAAGCCTGACACCCCGGAAGAGGAGCCTAAGCTTGAGCTTTTTACTGATGTTGACGAGGAAGATAAGGATTAAGGCCTTATAAATTCCACTTTATCGCCTTCCTTTATACCATGTCTCTGGAAGGCTCCCTGATTCACCTCTAAGACATATCTGACCGAATATCTTGACTCCACAATCCTTGTGGAAAGTGGTTCCATATCGTATATCTCCCGTATGGTCCCATCGGTGGCGATATATGCTAATGAGATTGGGATTTTGGTGTTTTTCATCCAGAAGGATTTCCTTGAATCCCGGTCGTAGACAAAAAGCATTCCCTTATCCTCATCCAGGCTTTCCCGACCCATAAGACCTTTCTCCTGGGTCTCCCGGGTATCGGCTATCTCCACAGTGATTTTCCACTGATTTATCTTGATATCTTGGGTCTTGAGGACATCACTTTTCTTGCAGGAAAATGAAAAAAATACAATCAGCAGTACTAAAACGAGACGATAAATTTTCATATCTATAGTTTAGACTAAGAAATATAGGTTGTCAAATCAGGTTTTATATCGTACCTTTTAATTATGATAGATTTCAAGAAAATGCTTCTTGCTTTGATGCCCAAGACTAAAATCAGGGATTGGATGAGCAAGAATGCCCTGCCATATAGAGAACTGATGGCATACTACAAGTGTGCAATGATGGGTATGGAGACCAAATTCAGGGTCCTGGACGAGGAGCTTTCCCTCAAATATGACCACAACCCCATTGAATCCATAGAATCCAGGCTTAAATCCCCGGAGAGTCTCTTTGACAAGCTGGACCGGCGTGGACTGCCCATGAGCACCGAGAGCATAGAGAAGAATATCTTCGATATAGCAGGGGTGAGGGTGATCTGCTCCTATCCATCTGATATCTACATGCTGTCCGAGGCTCTCCTTAAGCAGGATGACATCAAGCTGGTGGAGAAGAAGGACTACATCAAGAATCCTAAGCCCAACGGATACAGGAGCCTACATCTTATCATAGAGATACCTATATTCCTCCACGACCGGAAGAAGATGATGAAGGTGGAGGTGCAGCTCAGGACCATCTCCATGGACTGGTGGGCAAGCCTTGAGCACAAGATACGCTATAAGAAGAATATTCCTCAGGATGTGGCAGACCAGATCTGGAACGACCTTTATCAGTGTGCCGAAGTCAGCGCTGAGCTGGACCGGCGGATGGAGGCTATCCAGAACAAGGTGGACGAGTACGCCCAGCAGGAACAGCAACAATAATTATTTTTATTATAGTAATTGATATTAAACCTCAAAAAGAGTAAAATAACCCGAAATTATTGGAGGTAATAGAATGTTACTCGCACTTATTGCCGTGCTTGCAGCTGCATTTGGCCTTTGCGTCGCATTCGTGCTCGCAAAATGGATCGGATCATGTGATGCCGGCACAGACAGAATGAAAGAGATCTCCGGATTCATCAGAGAAGGAGCTTTCGCTTTCTTGAAGAGAGAATACAAGTCAATGGCTATCGTTATTGTAGTTCTCTTTATTGTTATTGGAATTGCACTCGACTTTACTACAGCTGTTCTGTATCTTTTCGGTGCCCTGCTTTCAGTTCTTGCCGGATTCTTCGGTATGAACGTAGCTACAAAGGGTAACGTGCGCACAGCAGCAGCAGCTAAAGATTCCGGAATGAACAAGGCCCTCAAGGTGGCATTCAGATCCGGTGCAGTTATGGGACTTTGTGTTTCCGGCCTGGGACTTCTTGGTGTCGGTATTGTAGTTACCTGCCTTGACCTGGCAACAGTGACACAGTGCATCACCGGTTTCGGTTTCGGAGCATCTTCCATGGCTCTCTTCGGCCGTGTAGGTGGCGGTATCTATACAAAGGCAGCAGACGTAGGAGCTGACCTGGTAGGTAAGGTAGAGGCTGGAATCCCTGAGGACGACCCACGTAACCCGGCAGTTATCGCAGATAACGTAGGAGACAACGTAGGTGACGTTGCAGGTATGGGTTCAGACCTGTTTGAGTCCTATGTAGGATCTATCATCTCTGTGATTACCCTGGCAGCTGTTGCAGCAGCCAACAACCCATTCGGTTTCTCCAAAGAGACAGCAGCTGTATTCCCACTTATCATTGCAGCAATCGGTATTGTTGCATCTGTAATCGGAATCCTTGGTGTCAAGGGTAAAGAGGGACAGAACCCTGCTGCAGCTCTCAACATGGGAACATATCTCAGCGGTATCGTTGTAATTATCGCTGCTATCATCCTTTCTAAGGCTATGCTGGGAACATTCAACTATGCATGGTCAATCATCGCAGGTCTTATCGTAGGTATCGCAATCGGAAAGGTTACCGAGATCTACACATCTGCAGATTACAAATATGTAAAGAAAATCGGCGAGCAGTCACAGACTGGTGCAGCTACAACCATCATCTCCGGTCTCGGAGTTGGTATGATGTCCACACTGTGGCCTATCATCTTCGTATGTATCGGTGTATTCGTAGCATATAAGTTCGGCGGAATGTACGGAATCGCACTTTCTGCAGTTGGTATGCTCTCCACAACAGGTATGACAGTTGCAGTTGATGCATACGGTCCTGTATCCGACAACGCCGGTGGAATCTCCGAGATGTCTGAGCTTCCAGAGGGCGTAAGAAAGATCACAGATACCCTGGACTCTGTAGGTAACACCACAGCAGCTATCGGAAAAGGCTTTGCAATCGGTTCCGCAGCTCTTACAGCACTGGCTCTGTTCGTTGCTTACGCTGCAGTTTCCAACCTCAAGGCTATCGACCTTTTGAACCCAATCGTAGTTGTAGGTCTCTTCATCGGATCTATGCTGCCATTCCTCTTCTCTGCAATGACAATGAACTCCGTAGGAAAGGCTGCCAACCAGATGATCGAAGAAGTAAGACGCCAGTTCAGAGAGGACAAGGGAATCATGGCTGGAACATCCAAGCCAGACTACAAGCGCTGTGTATCTATCTCCACAGGAGCTGCTCTTAAAGAGATGATCATGCCTGGTGTTATGGCAATCGTTGCTCCTATCGCAGTAGGAATCATCCTTGGACCAGCTGCCCTGGGCGGAATGCTGGCTGGATCTCTTGCTGCAGGTGTTCTCCTTGCTATCATGATGGCTAACGCTGGTGGAGCATGGGACAATGCCAAGAAGTATATCGAAGGCGGCGCTTACGGCGGAAAGGGTTCTGAGACCCACAAGGCTGCAGTTGTCGGCGATACTGTTGGTGACCCGTTCAAGGATACATCCGGTCCTTCCATCAACATCCTTATCAAGCTGATGACAATCATCGCAGTAGTATTTGCTCCGCTGTTTGTTCAGATCGGCGGTCTTCTTAAATAAGCTGCAAGTTTAGAAAACGGTTTTTAATAAAAAGGGCGTCTTAACCGACGCCCTTTTTTTTGCTTTGTACTATTCTTAAATGACTATGATCATGAGGCCGGTGACCAGCGGGATAAGCAGGTTGTCGTAGTCCTTGATGGGCAGAAGCTCTGTTAATGTTGCAGCCAGAGCTACAGCTGTTGTCTTTGTAACGCTGCAGCCTGTGGCGTGGAAAGCCAGTGCAAACACGGTGGCAAAGCAGGCGGCTGAACCGGCCCAAGTCTTGTTTGTGTATGGAATCTTGGTCTTGCCGAAGCTTTTACCAACCAGGCAGGCGGCAGTGTCGCCGAAAGCCAGGGAGTAGATAGCTATTGCAGCTGCCGGCATAGGGTAGAGAGCCAGTGCTCCCATAGCTCCCAGGGCCAGTGTGACTGGGGCTTTTGCAAAGTGGATCATGTCCTGGCTGCGGAACGCCCTTGCTTTTATTTCGGAAAAAACTGGCACGTAATGGCCGGTCAGCCGCTGGAATTCGGACCAGGAGTAGATGATAATTCCTGCAGTCAGAAGGAAATAGGCCAGGGAATAGCTGTAGCCGGCAATGAATGGGACAAATACTATAAGTGAATGTATAATCTTTCTGCATGCTTCCTGCTGCATGACAGTAATAATTCTCTGCATACCTATTTAATCGGCAGTTTTTTTAAAATAATTAAATTAATAAGTAAATATCAATTGTGTTTTTATCACTGTTATTATAAAATTTATATATAGGAGGGGGTTATGGGCAAGTATTATGAGATGAACATCGTGGGCTGCATCCGCCGGCTTCCCATTGTGCGAATAGAAGATAATCTGGATATCGCAAGCTTTGTCCTCTTGGGCGATGCTGAGCTGGTTGTAAAGGCTGCCCAGGTGATGGATGGCAAACTGCCGGAGGCTGATTATCTTATCACTGCTGAGGCCAAGGGTATTCCTCTGGTGCAGGAGCTGGCCCGTCTCCGGGGAATGAAACGCTATTTTGTGGCACGGAAAAGTGTCAAGCCATATATGACAGACCCATTTGTCACCGAGGTCTATTCCATTACTACCAAGAAAAAGCAGATTCTATGCCTGGACAAGGAGGAGAGCGATCTAATCAAGGGAAAGCGGATCCTTATTGTGGATGATGTTATCAGCACAGGTGAGTCTCTTAAGGCTATGGAGACCCTGGTGGAGAAGGCCGGTGGCAACATAGTGGGCAAGGCCTGCATCCTGGCCGAAGGGGATGCCAAGAACCGGAAGGATATAATTTATCTTGAGGCACTCCCTGTTTTCCCAGTTGTTTCAGACAGATAGGCGCAGTAAATGGACTACAGAGTAGAGGGCATAACCTATAAATACAGCAAGGAAGGTCGTACTGTCCTTGACAATGTAAGCTTTTCCATAGAGCAGGGAAAGGTTACCGCCATAGTGGGGCCAAGCGGCTGTGGAAAAAGTACGCTGCTTGAGATCTTAAGCGGAGTCATCCCCACCCTTATCAGCAATGGGGAGCTTTCCGGCACATTCCAGAAGCCTGAGGACAGCCTTATAAGTGTTGTCAGCCAGACCCCGGAAAACCAGCTTTTCGGCTATGGAGTTGAGGATACCATAGCCTTCGGTCTTGAGAACATGGGTATTCCTCAGGCTGAGATTGCCCAGCGGATGGATTATGTGCTTGATCTCTTGAGCCTCCAGTATCTGCGGGCCAGGAGCGTGGCAAACCTTTCAGGAGGTCAGCGGCAGGCGGTGTGCATAGCATCGGTTCTGGCAATGCATCCTGACATCCTTATAATGGACGAGCCTGTAAGCTCCCTGGATCCTAATGGCAAGAGCCTTGTCCAGATGGTGCTGAAGCAGATAAGCCTGGATGGAAACACAGTGATACTGGTGGACAACAACCTTGTATGGTCTGCCGGCATAGTTGACCACATAATAGGAATGTTGGATGGCAAGGTGGTGTTCGACGGCAGCAAGGAGGAGTTCTTCCAGGATTTCGAGCTGCAGAAGAAACTGGGAGTCATAATTCCTCAGGAGGTTGAGATTTACCGGGGACTTCTCCCGTATTTCCCCGATCTCAAGATGTTCTACACTGTTGAGGATGGTCTTAATCAGCTGGCCATGATGATGAACACTAAACTTTTTTCCAAGGCCAAGGTGCCTGATGATGAGACTGGGGAGAGCATAATATCGGTCCATAACCTGGAGAAGGTTTTCGGCGACAACTTCCATGCCCTTATGGATGTTAATGCCAATATCTCGGAAGGGAAGATAATAGCGGTTCTGGGGCAGAACGGAAGTGGAAAGACCACATTCGTAAAGCATCTTAATGGACTTTATAAGCCTACTGCAGGGGATGTCCGATACAGGGGCCAATCCATTCTTGATAAGTCTGTGGCTCAGATTTCCCATAATATAATACTTGTATTCCAGCACCCTGAACATATGCTCTTCGAGGAGACTGTGGAGGCAGAGCTAACATTCTGCGCCCGGATGCAGGGCATTCCTTTCACCAAGGAAAAGATAACTGAGGTTCTTACCAAGTACAATATGCTTGAAGATAAGGATACCTTCCCACTTAACCTTTCCATGGGCAAGAAGCATACACTGACTATTCTTTCTGTTCTGTTCTCCAATGCTGATGTCATCATTTTGGACGAGCCTACTCTAGGTATGGACGGCTTCCTTATGGAGGAGCTTGAAGCACTTATAAAGATGCTTAAGGAGCAGGGAAAGACTGTAATCATAATAAGCCATGAGATTCCTATGGTGTTCCGTACTGTGGATGATGCCATCATCCTGAATAATGGAAAGAAGATTTTCCAGGGAACCAAGCAGCAGATGGCTCTCAGGGATGACATATTCGACAAAATACGCATCTCCATGCCTCCTGCGGTTGTTATGTCCAAGGCATTGGGCTTTGACCGTATCTGCTACAACGTGGATGAGTTTGTGGAAGAGGCTAAGGCCTTGAAGGTAAAGGAGGCAGAGTGATGGATTACCTGAAGTATGTCGACTCAAACTCCTTCCTCCATAAGCTGGATCCAAGGACCAAGTTCGCTTTCTTTGTTGTGATGGCAGTTCTCACCAGTGTCATCAAGTCCTTTGTGGCTCTGGCATTCCTCTTTATCTTCTTCATAATCATATGGAAGAGCTGTCATATAGGGGAGCATATTCTTGTTCTTCTTTCAAAGCTGAAGATACTGCTTCTCTTCATCTTCCTCCTGTGGCTATGTCTGGGACTTTTCCAAGCCCCTAAGGTGGAGGGCGGCCCGATTTTCTTCCAGACCACATTCAGTTGGGTAGGGCAGCAGCATGTGTTCTGCTTCGATTGGTATGATTTCTATAAAGGTGCAGTCTATTCACTGCGTATCTTCCTTATGATCTCATCATTCTACACAGTGCTTCTCACTACCAACTTCAGCGAGATGATATTGGGCCTGCGCAAGTGGCATATTCCATATTCTGTTGCATTCGCCATCGGCCTTATCTTCCAGATCATACCTATCACAATCAAGGAGCTGCAGGCAATCATGGATGCCCAGAGTTCCCGGGGACTGGAGATAGATAAATGCGGCTGGGCCACCAAGGTCAAGAACTATGTGACATTCTCCTTCCCGCTTTTGTTCAGGGTAATCAGCAAAGGACAGTCCATATCCCTGGCCATGCATTATTACAAGCTGGATTTCTCGGTGAAGCGGACTGCATACAAGGTTATAAAGGCCAGCAGGCTTGATGTTTACTTTGTTGTTGCAAATATTGTGGCAATCGCTATAACTATAGTGCTCAGGGTTATGTTCTACATACCTGTCTGAGCAGGAGGAGGTTTTATGATTAAACGATGGGAAGAGCTTTCCAGGGATGAGATAGGGGCTCTGGATAAGGACAGGAGCATAGTCATGCTCCCGCTTTCTGCCACCGAGCAGCATGGTGCGCATCTTCCAGTGGGAACCGATGCCATCATCCTCTCCACACTTATTGACAAGATCATAGAAGGGGAGAAGTTCGAGAAAGGGAACCTTATCTTTGCTCCTCAGTTCCTTATTGGAAAGAGCAACGAGCATATGTGCTTCTCCGGCACACTCACATTCAAGGCAAAGACTTACTATTCCATGATCTACGATATTGCAGGTTGCATTGCACACCACGGATTCAAGAAGCTGGTGCTGTTCAACAGCCACGGCGGGAACACAGATATGGCAAACCTGATAAGCAGGGACCTTCGTATCGACTTCGGTCTGCAGGTGTTTGTGTTTGACTGGTGGTTCACCGACTTCTGGGCCGACGGTCTCAAGGGACTTAAGGAGTCCGGCATGTACGGTGTATTCCATGCCTGCGAGCTGGAGACCAGCCTTATGCTGGCGGCACGGCCTGACCTGGTGGACATGTCCAAGGCTGTGGACGAGGATCCTGCCGACTGCTTCAAGGGTGAGGGCAAATATGTGACAGTCTTCGGGCCTGTGAATGCGGGCTGGAAGACCAACGATGTGACAAAGAGCGGTGTCATCGGAGCTCCGACATTTGCCACAGTGGAAAAGGGTAAAAAGCTTTTTGATTACGCGTGCAAGAAGCTTATTAATATATTCAGCGAAATTGCAGATATAAATTATTGATCAGGAGGGAAACATGGCTAAAAAATTCTCATTCGTCAATATCATCTTCTTTGTAGTATTTGGTGTATTGACTGGAGTTCTCTGGGCATACCTTTGCCCAATTCCACTTATTCCTGGAGCAGTTCACTTCAGGACATTCGCATTCATCATCCCGGTTATCGGCTACCTCTTTGGACCGGTCTCTGGCTTCTTTGCAGGCTATATCGGAACCATTGTGTGGGCTCTGCTTTCCGGAAACTTCATTCCGCTGCATTCTCCGATTGCAGATGGTATCACAGTAGGTCTTTCTGCATTCTTCCCGGCATTCTTCCATCTTAAGAATGGAAAGGTTGACCTTATCGATCTCATCGAGACAAACAAGGGCGCATTCATCTGGAAGAGCCTCTTCCTCAGCGTATTCTTCGGTATCCTCATGATTCTTTCCACCAGTGCTTCCCTGGCATACTTTGCAGGTCTTGACTATGCATGGTGTGTAATGTGGATCGGAATCGCAGATGTTGTTCCTATCGCTCTTACTCCATTTGTTGTGCTTCTCCTTGCAAAACGGATGAAGAACATCAGAAACATCATTCCATACGTTTAATGAAAGTTTAATAGACACGCGTAAACAAAGCCGGGGTCACAAGCCCCGGTTTTTTTATCCCACACATAACATAATCACATACAGCAATAAGACACCCCTGCTCGGTGGTCCTGCTCCCTGCGGGCCAGGGATACCGCCAGGGATGCCTTTTGCTGTGTTAGTTACCTTTACTGTGTGGAACAAAAAACCTCAAGTAGACGAAGGGGCGAAAACAGAAGTGGAAGCTTTTAACGTATTTCTTGTTCTAAGTTGTTGAAAGATTTTGTTGAGAAGAATTCTGCAAGTGTTATATCGAAACCGTCACATATCTTTTTTAAAGTGACAATACCAGGATTCAAACTCTCTCCGTTCAGAATACTTTTAATAGTTGCCTGTGATATTCCGGCTTTATAACTGAGTCCATTGGGAGTTATGCCATGTTCTGTGCAAAGTTCCCTTATCCTGTTTACAACTGCTTCCTGAGTATTCATCTTAGTGATATTTCACTTGATTTATTATGAGATACATAGTAATTTTTAGTTAGTGATATATCACTGAGTTTCTAAAAATCGGGGTCTTTGTGGTGAAAAAGTTTTTTGTTACAGTTTTAACTCTTTTGACCTGTCTTTGCATGTTTATTAGCTGTGGAGGCGGCGATGGTGGTGGAGGCGAAAGTGGAAGTGATGATGGCGATATTCCAAATTATCTCTGTTTCACCGCTAATACTGCAAATTGCCAGCTTTCAATGAAAGTTACAGTTTCATCTTATCCTCATATCTATAATCCTCCTGTATTAGAATATTCTACAGATGGTAAAAACTGGAAATCTTTTAATTCTGAATCTTATACTTTTGAATGGCCAAACTTTGAAAAAGCAGGAGATAAAGTTTATTTCAGAGGAGATAATTCAACTTTTTCTTTTGATGATGAGTATTATTCTTTTATGACTTATGGCTCTTTCAAGGTAAGTGGCAATATAATGAGCTTACTGGATAAAAGTCTTAAATTAAAAACAATACCAAGTGATTACTGTTTTAAAATGCTTTTTGATGGTTGTGATATTACATCTACTCCAGAGTTACCAGCTACAATTTTAACAAAAAATTGCTATTTTGGGATGTTTGGTAATTGCAGTAGTCTGGTAGATGCCCCTGCTTTGCCAGCACTTACTTTAGCTGAGTCCTGTTATTCTTGTATGTTTGTTTCTTGCACAAGTTTGATAAAAGCACCTAGCCTCCCAGCAACTGTATTGGTTGATTTATGTTATAATAGTATGTTTTCAAGATGTTCAAGCTTAACAGAAGCTCCAGAACTTCCAGCTGAAACTATGATTAGGTATTGCTATATAGGTATGTTCTCTGGCTGCACTTCACTCACATCTGCTCCTGCATTACCAGCTTTGAATTTAGCAGAAGGTTGTTATTTGGATATGTTTTGTGATTGTACTGGATTACCGGTAGCCCCAGTATTACCTGCCACTGTGTTAAAGGATGAATGTTATCGTGGTATGTTCTTTGGCTGTTCTCGGCTAAGGTATATTACAGTTAGTTTTTCTGATTGGAATGGTGCAACTAATTCAACAGAGGGTTGGGTTAATGGTGTAGCTGATTCTGGTTCTTTTAAATGTCCTGCAGGACTCGCAAATGAAACCGGTGTTGATAAAATTCCTGTTGGCTGGACAAAGTTGGATTTGTAAAATTTATGACTATGACAATTCCAGATGAACTTCTGAAAACATTGCTAAAAGTAGCTGTAAAAGAATGCTATGAGAGAGATTATCTTCTGATAGAAAAATCAATGGAACAGGCGAGTGTTGCCCGTATTTTTTATTATATGCAGACTTTGATAAACTCAGATGAAAAATTTGCTTGTTTTAGAGAATACAATTTGGACTGTGAATATAACAAGAATGGTCAGCATATAAAATCAACCCCACGTAGTAAGAATGGGACTCGTCCTGATATGATTCTTCATGAGCGTGGAACAAATAATCATAACTTCTTGGTAGTTGAATTCAAATCAGAAAACGGTTTAAGAAGAACAGGTAATAATGATCTGATAAAACTTGAAGATTTCACTTCTCAATATATTTATAATTATCAATTAGGTATTTTTGTTAAACTGTTTAGAGAAAAACCTGAATATGTTTTTTTCAAGAAAGGGAAACAAATTTTAATATAGATTGATTTTATCCGAATACATTTTTTCTGAGGACTGAATTCAACCTTGTTCCACCTTCTTGATTTCGTCTTTTGATGCGTTTTTCAGCGCATAAGTGTCAAAGGCGGGGTCTTTTGGCAGCTGGATCTCAATGCTGTTTTTTCTAGACAATCGAACATCTCCACGGGACATCTTGAGTTCATATACATGGCCCCCTTTTGTCCGATCGTCGCTTATAAAATGAAGATGCCAGCCTGCGGCATTTATTCCGTCCATATAGTCCGGGTAATAAACTCCCACAAGGGTTCCGCATATATTGCTGAACTCAAAGGAAGTCTGTGTGGTATCAAGCATTTCTTTCAGCGTCACATGATGAGCTCTGTATGGGGCTTCCGAGCGGGCATAGATTTTCTCAAATGTGCCATGTATCTGTATGACATGCATGCTGTTCAGGGCGAAGTCTTCTTCTATTCGGTTGTTCAGCTCATTTTTAAGGGCTGTCATATCATAATTGCCTGACAGTTCAAATTCCCTGTAATTTTCCATATATGCCACAGAAGAAAAAGGAACGCCTCTGGTGCCGGATGTTTCCTCAACTGTTCCATCCTCCATTGCCCTGTAGCATTTCCCGTCAATGGCTATCATCTCTCCGTTCACATCCTCAAATGTTCCCAGCCCGGTCTCGCCATGTTTCATCAGTTCGACCACTGTTATGACTGTCTTCGAATATCCTAAAGCCAATGCCTGTAATGTAGAGACCTGAAACATCTTTGAATCCATTTTCATTCTCCGTTTATTTCTTCTGATATTTTTCTGACCAAACTCTTGTTATCTTTGTCGGGAGCTCAAAATGCTGGTAGTCCTTTCTGTCATTCCAGTTGCCGCCCCACTCAAAGCCTTTCGCTGTAAAAAGCTTGTAGCATAGGTCATCTTTCTCAATCTTATAATCAAAGCGTTTTGTGCGGTCAAGATACGGTTTTCCTGTGGCCGGCTCTATCACTTCAGTTTGAGTTCCATCTGCATTCTTAACAATTTTATGGTACGGATTGTACAGCGTGTTGATATCAACAGCCATGCCTAAACCATGTTTTGATACTGTGGTTGTGTGGGATATGAAGCGGAAGTTGAAGCATGAAGAATTGTTGTCCCTCATCATTATCTCATCGTCAGCCATATAATTGTCGGGGAGCACCATGCGCTCGATAGGGTAGGCGGCATCGTAGAGTTTTTCAAGGATTTCAAGCACATCCTCGGCAATAAGACGGTGCACCACCATCTCGCCCAAGTGTGCATTGCCATCCTTGTCCTTGTGCAGTGCCTGAATATAACGTAAATCCTCCCTGGGTACAATACAGTTTTCCTTGAACGTGTTTCCCTGCTGCATTCTTGCATACAGTTCATCGGTAATAGGCCATATGGCAAATCCCTCGCGATCAGATTTAAGCGGAAGGGCGGCTGCATTATCTCCAGCAGTTAAAAATACAGCCAATATATAAGCTGAAAATAAAATATACAAGAATGATTTAATTGTCTTTCTCATAAACTTTATTTTATCTCAGCTTGCCATTTTTGTCATCATTTTTATATGACCCCCGGCTTGCAGTACCCACCCTCACCAGGTGTGATCCTGTACACAGGCAAAAGGTATCTCGATCAGTCATCGACATTTTTACAAAATGTCATTCTGAGCTTGGCTCAGAATGCTGTCCGATATACCTATGCCTGTAGGTACAGTCCACAATGGTTCAGGTGGGTACTGCCGCCGGGTGTCATACTGATATGCTTGTTTTTACTCTATGTGGAATAAAAAAAATTTGCCAATTATTGACGGTTGGAATGAATCTTTGTATATTGAATTAAGTTCCGTGGTAGAACTAGCAACCCGTGCAAAGATTTTATCATACCACACTATACTTAATGTTTATCCTAAGTGTCAGTTTTTTGTCGCAAAGGATACGGGTCAATAATAGACAAAACTCTGATACAAACCATAAAGGAAAAACATTATGGAAAACATTGAGTATTTTAAACTCCAGGCAAAGAATCTTTTAAAAGATTACAAAACTCAACTCTTCTCTAAAGAAGAAATCTATGATTATCACCCAAAGTATTTTGATGTAATCAGGTTGTTTAATGATTTTAAGTATCGATATTTTGAAGATAATTTTAGTTTTACACTGATGCATGCTCAGCATCTAATAGCAAAACTTGCTGGTTTTGATAAATGGAATGATTTGTTAAATGCAAAACCTGCTGAATTGGAACTCGCACATCTATTATTTGATAATGCCCATAAAACAAGCATTGATGAATGGAATAAATTCACTAAAAAAACAGAAAAAATGAATCATAAAAAATTAAATGCTGAAGAAAAGTTAAATATTTTTAAACATGTATTCATTAAACAGAATTGGTATAAAAGTAATTATATACCATATAGAGTCGGTTTAGAGGAAAGCCATTATAATCTCTTTTATAAAGAACTTACAGGCCAAGAAAGAATATCTGTAATTAAAGATCATTTACAAGACGGATATGGTTTTGATGATGATGAAATAGTTGAGTGTATTCATTGTGGTGAAAAATATCCGTTCAAGAATGTAAAAGTAATTAAAAATATAGATGATGATATTGCCGTTATAGTTTGTAAAAATCACCCTAAGTGTAATGGTAGTATTATTGATTTGATGCATGTTGAAAAACAGGTAAAAAAATAATATATAATATTATGAATGGTTTAGTGGGGAATTATATGAAAAAGATTATATTTTTAAGTTTGTCATTTTTTATTCTTTCGTGTTCAACTCTTTTTTCTGCGCCCAAAAATGGTACTAGAACCATTGAATTAGATGGTGTTAAAACTGTAGAAAATGAAACTGATAATGGTTTTACAATATGGGAATTAGTGGATTATGTTTATGATGATTCTACTGGAATTAAAGTTGGTTATTTTGACTTTAAAGGTACAAGAATAGGTTTTGTCTTGTTTGATGGAGAGAATAAAGGTACAGCAGCTATTTTTTCAAGAGAAGGCATAGACTACCGTTGGGACTGGGGAAGTGAATATCAATATTGTATTACAATTTCACCAGATAAGGTTGCACGCTATTATGACTTTTCAAAAGGTGAAAAAGGTGAACCACAAAAATCAAGAGGTTTATATAAAGCTAAAAAAAGATAATTTGCTTTAGTTGAAAGTCAAAAGGCATACTAAAATGTATGCCTTTTTTTATTAAGTTTCTTATATTCTCTGCAACTCCTGGTCGTATGTCTTAAGTGGGACTGCCAGGCGGCGGGCGAGCTCAAGATAAGAGGCATCGTAGTAAGTAAGGCCGTTCTCCGAGGCCAGGTCAAAGATCCGCTGCCGTATCTCTCCGGTGCTCTGTATATCGGTTATGATTGGCAGCTGCTGCAGGTTGAACAGCAGGTCTCTTGCATCAGCTTTTGAGATAGGTATCTGCTTTGAGTTTCTTCTGCGGGTGCGGCAGAGCAGGGTGTTTCCAATCTCGTACCAGAAAAGCTGCGGCACATGAATCTGTCCGTTGTGTGTGATTATATATTCAATGTCATTCACGCAGTCCGAGAGCTCATCATCGCAGATTCCGTTAAGAAGATATGCTGCCATAAAAGAGGTGTCTGCCACAAAGCAGGGGAATGTGTCAGTATTTTCTTCCATAATCCCTCATCTCCTTGATATCTGAAGCTGTAAGTGGAGCAATCCCTTTCTTCTCCATTTTGAAGGATAATTCTGAGGATATCCTCATGATACGCCTGTGGGCTTCCATTGCTGCTGTGTTCTGTATTTTCTTCTCTCCCTGAAGCACTGCCACCTGCTTGCCGTTCTTTGATATGCGCACAGTTGTCCCCTCCTGCACTTTTCGGAGCAGTTCGGAGAAGTGGGTCTTTGCATCGAATGCACCGATATCGATTACTGCCAATGCCATATATGCCTCCTGTACATAAGATAACACAGCCTTTGGGAAAAATCAACCAGTTTTTAAACCAGTCTGATTAAGCTCCTCCAACCCAGGCGCATGGACTGCGGCAGTTGATATTAAGCAGATTTTGCAAGCTGAAGTGCCCACCGAAGATATTGATTTCTCCACCTCTGCGTTGTACCACAAACACTGCTATTGCACATTTGAAGCCATCAAAAGGCATGCCCGTCGATATTGCGGCCCGTAGGGAACGCACTTTATCGAGCGGGTGTGTCTTATTGCTGGCTATTATTGACTATCTTAAGTGTTTGTGGTACAAAAGCTATACATGCGTTGACGAAAATCCAGTAGGACGCTGATAACCTTCAAAGAGAGCTGCCGGACGGTGCGAGGCAGTGGAGGCCGGTGCTCTGAATTACCTTTCCGAGCAGCGCTTTGAAACACTGCCAAGGTGTAGTAGAAGTCGCCGGGTACGCCCGTTACAGCGCAAGGGTATGTCTGTACCTGATAAGGCTCTTCCTGCGAAGGTGGGGCAAACAGAGGTGGTACCGCGGGAACTCTCGCCCTCTGTGTTTTCTTTTTGTAAACACCGGGATTACATTTTTAGGAGCAATTTTATGGTTATTACTGAGCTTCTTGAACGCAATTCAAGGCTGTATGGTGGAGAGTGTGCACTGGTTGAGATCAATCCGTCGGAGAGCAGGGACAAGGCTGTCACATGGCGCGAGGCAAGCCTTATAGAGGGAACTCAGGATGCCCCATACCGCAGGGAGATGTCCTGGCGTTCCTTCGACCGCAGGGCAAACCGCTTTGCAAACCTTCTTTTAAGCCGTGGTCTCAAGCGAGGTACAAAGGTTGGTATTCTTATGATGAACTGCCTGGAATACCTTCCGATTTATTTCGGAATCCTCAAGGCGGGCTGCATTGTGGTTCCTATGAACTTCCGCTACTCAAGCGAAGAGATTACCTACTGCCTTGACTTGGCTGATGTTGAGGTCTTAGTCTTCGGACCTGAGTTCATAGAGCGTATGGATGCAATCCAGAACCGGATTCCAAAGGTAAAATATCAGTTCTTTATTGGAAAGAACGGTCCTTCATATACCGAAAACTTTTTTGACCTTATGCATTTCTTCTCGCCAGATGTACCTCCTGTGCTCTTCACAGAGGATGATTTGGCCGCCATCTACTTCTCATCCGGTACCACCGGGTTCCCTAAGGCCATCCTCCACAAGCACCGCTCCCTTATAAGCTCATGCATTGTGGAGCAGAAGCACCATGGCCAGACCCGGGACGATGTATTCCTTTGCATTCCCCCGCTGTACCACACCGGTGCCAAGATGCACTGGTTCGGAAGCCTCCTTGCAGGAAGCCGGGCTGTGCTTCTTAAAGGTGTCAAGCCGGAGTGGATTCTCCGCACTGTTACAGAAGAAAAATGCACCATAGTCTGGCTCCTTGTGCCATGGGCACAGGATATCCTGGATGCTATAGACTCAGGCCGCATCAAGCTGGAGCACTATATGCTGGACCAATGGCGACTTATGCACATAGGAGCACAGCCCGTGCCCCAGAGCCTTATCCAGCGGTGGCTCAAGGTGTTCCCTCATCATCAGTACGACACCAACTACGGCCTTTCCGAATCCATCGGACCAGGCTGTGTCCACCTTGGAGTTGAGAATGTGAACAAGGTTGGCGCTATCGGCAAGGCCGGCTATATGTGGCAGACCAAGATTGTGGATGACAAGCACAACGAGGTTAAGCAGGGAGAGGTAGGGGAGCTTGCAGTAAAGGGCCCTGGCGTCATGGAATGCTACTACAAGAACCCTAAGGCCACTGCTGAATCCCTTGCTGATGGCTGGCTCTTCACCGGCGACATGGCCAAGGAGGATGAGGATGGCTTCATCTACCTTGTGGACCGGAAGAAGGATGTGATCATCACCGGAGGGGAGAACCTTTATCCGGTTGAGATTGAGAACTATCTCCGCAAATACGACAAGATCAAGGATGTGGCTGTCATCGGCTTCCCTGATCCACGGCTTGGAGAGATTGCAGGTGCCATCATCGAGATCAAGGAGGGAATGACCTGCACCGAGGATGAGATAAATGAGTTTGCCCAGGGGCTGCCACGGTACAAGAGACCTAAGAAGATAATCTTTGCCAAGGTGCCGCGGAATCCTACTGGAAAGATTGAGAAGCCCCTCTTACGCAAGATGTACAGCACCACCAACCTGGTGGCAGAGGAGATCGGCGAATAACCAATATGGGCCTTATCTCCTCCCTACGCGAGAAAAATAAGATGCCCCTGGTAATGGGAATTCTCAATGTCACACCAGACTCCTTCTATGCCCCAAGCAGGAAGGAGTCGGTTTCTTCAGCCCTTGAAGCTGCCCTGGCTATGGAGCAGAATGGGGCTGACATCATAGACATCGGAGCAGAGAGCACAAGGCCAGGTTTTGCCCCTGTGAGTGCCGAAGAGGAGATGGAACGCATAATCCCTGTTATAGAAGAGATATGCAAGCACACTTCAATCCCTATTTCTGCAGATACCCGGAAAGGGAGTGTGGCAAAGGCTGCCCTGGATGCCGGTGCCCGCATTGTAAACGATATTTCCGCAGGTACTTACGATTTTTCAATAATTGAAATTGTAAAAAATTATAAATGTGATATTATATTAATGCACAGTCAGGAGAAGGCTCAGTATTCTGATGTGGTTTCAGAGGTCAGGGATTATCTTGTATCCCGGGTCGAGACCTTTAAGAAGGCTGGTGTTCAGGCCGATAAGATAACCCTGGATCCTGGCCTTGGCTTTGGAAAGGATACGGAGCACAACCTTGATCTGATGCGCCAGATGGAACAGCTTTCGGTACTGGGTTATCCGGTTCTCATAGGATGTTCCCGCAAACGTTTTGTAGGGGCAGTCACTGGTTCAGATGTGGAAGACCGGCTGGCCGGGACGTTGGCAGTAAATGCCTTTGCCGCAGCCCGTGGTGCAGCTGTGCTCAGGGTTCATGATGTGAGGGAGACATCTGATATGGTTAAGATGCTCTTTGCCCTTGGAGATATTGCAGTCAGGAGGTGACGATTGGAAAGTTTTGTCTCTTTCTTCTCAACCTATGTCAGGCCATTCCTGGATGTGGTTGTCCTTGCTTTTCTGATCTACCAGGTCTATAGGATACTTCTCCAGAACAATGCTCTCCCTGCCATCAAAGGTGTGGTGGCTGCAGCCGCTCTCTATGCCATAGCCTTTATCCTCAAGCTGGATACAATACTCTGGATCCTGAACAGGCTGGCTGGTGCCCTTATCATCATTGTAGTAATCATCTTCCAGTCCGAGATCCGGAACTTCTTCATCAAGGTTGGACAGAGCCGTTTCCTCCAGAGACGTCACAGGACAATCGGAACCGAGGTGGAGTCTGTTGTGAGTGCGGCAGAGATTCTCTCTTCCATGAAAAGGGGAGCTTTGGTTGTCTTCTCCCGCCAGACTGGACTTAAGAACATAATAGACACAGGAACAATCCTGAATGCTGATATATCTTCAAGCCTTATCGTGACAATATTCGGAAAGGATACAGCGCTCCACGACGGTGCTATAATCATATCTGGAAAAAAGATTGTAGCTGCAGGCTGTTTCCTCCCGCTCTCCGAGCAGAAGGGTATCAGAAAGAGCTTTGGAACCAGACACAGAGCTGCCTTGGGAACTGCCGAGACCACCGATGCAGTTGTCCTTATTGTCTCCGAGGAGACAGGAGCAATCTCGCTTGCTTACAACTCGAACCTCTATTACGAGCTTAAGCATGATGAGCTTTTGAGCACCCTGAACAACCTGGTGGTACTGGGACTTGCCCAGAGCGACAGTGGGGAGGATGAGGAATGAAAGCTGGAAGAGTATTCAAGGTTATCACCCGGAACTGGGCTGCCAAGCTTTTCTGTTTTGCCATTGCAGTTGTCGTTGTGCTGTTCAACAGAATGGGAAAGATTGAAGACCGTACCATGAACATCCCGTTCAAGCTCTACACCAACTCAGAATATCTGGTTGTACAGGATATACCCCGGACTATCAAGGTGACGCTCCGGGGAAACAAGGATGATATCTATTCTATCCTGAGCAGCGACCTTACTGCTTTTGCAGATTTCACCGCTGTGGCAGAGACTGGAAACTATTCCAGACCTATAAAGATAGAACGCAGTGGAAGCGCCCTTTACATCACTCCTCTGGAGATACATACAACACCTAACCAGATCAACCTGGCTTTTGCCCGGAAGACTATCAAGCGGATTCCTCTGGAGCCTGTGGTAAGAGGAACACCGGCGGAAGGCTACGAACTGTCAGGTACACTTCTTTCTCCTAACTTTGTGACTGTAGAAGGCCCAGAGAGCGTTCTTGACACCATTACATCATTCAAGACAACCTCTGTGGATCTGGATGGCCATTCCGATAACTTCTCTGTCCAGGTAGGGGTGGAGACCAACAATAAGTTTGTCCGGCTCATCAATTCGGATGTAAGACTTTCCCTCAGCATTGCCAAAATCATGGTTGTCAGAACAGTCCAGAACGTAACAATACTGCTGGCACATTGTCCAGACGACCTTACTGCAGTGCCTAATGTTCAGGCAGGATCCATCAAGCTGGAGGTCAACAGCCAGAGGGCAGATACTATATCTGCATCTTCCATGAAACTGGTGGCGGAGCTTGGCAATCTCAGTGGGCCTGGAACCTACATACTGCCGCTTAAGCCTGCAATACCAAAGAATATGAACATGGTGGGTTTCTCCCCAGATACTGTGGAGGTTACTGTCTCTTCCAAGAACATAACCCCATCCCCGGATGCCCCTGCAGAACCGGCGACCGCAGCTCCTGCTGCTTCAGCTTCAGAAGCACCGGCCCCAGAAGCTGCTGCACCAGCAGAAAAACCTGCGCAGTGAAAGAGGTAAGCTTTGGCTAATATCAAGCTTACTGTAGCATATGATGGAACAGCCTACTGCGGCTGGCAGATCCAGAATGATGACGACACAATCCAGGGTCGCATGGAGAAAGCGCTGGAGAAGCTGCATGGTCATCCTGTGAAGATAACCGGTGCCGGGCGTACCGATTCCGGGGTTCATGCAAGAGGGCAGTGTGCCAACTTCATCACCGATATGACTATGCCGGTGGAGAAGTTCAGGGAAGCCCTCAATTCATTTCTACCTCCCGATATCAGAATTCTGAAAAGCGAGGCGGTGGATGAGAGCTTTCATGCCCGCTACGATGCCACAGAGCGTATTTATAAATACTACATGCTTCCCAGGGATTTAAGCTATCCTTGGCTTGAGCGGTACTGCCTGACTTTAAAAAGTGCACCGGACCTCAGCCGGTTTAATGAGCTTGTGTCGCCCCTTGTGGGATTCCACTCCTTTGCTTCCTTTGCATCGGTGATGGAGGATGGCTATCCCATGGAGCGGACAGTGAACTATGCTGAATTTTACCAAAGCCAGGGCTATACAGTTTTCAAGATCTCTGCCGACGGTTTTTTAAGGCGCATGGTGCGGTCCATAGTGGGCACTGTGCTTGATTTATATGATAAAGGGAAAGATGGCTCTGCCATGAAGGCGGTTCTGGATGCTCATGACCGTTCCGCCGCCGGGGCCTGTGCTCTGGCAAAGGGGCTCTTCCTGGACCAGGTGATATATGGGAAACATTGATTCTGAATTATATAAACTTATAAGCAATACTCAGGACTATATTGAGTACGGCATGATATCGGATAAAAAACTTCCCGACATGATGCTTAAGAGGGAAGAGCCTGAATCCCTTGAGAAGATAGCTGGTGAGGTTGCGAAGTGCAGAAAATGCAGGCTTTGCGAGAAACGTAATAATGTGGTGCCTGGCATGGGTGTTCTTAACCCTGATGTGCTGGTGGTTGGCGAGGGCCCAGGTGGCGACGAGGATATCCAGGGGCTTCCTTTTGTGGGAAAGGCGGGCCAGTACCTGGACAAGTGGCTTGATGCAATTGGACTTTCCCGTCACACCAACTGTTTTATCGGCAATGTGGTCAAGTGCCGCCCGCCTATGAACCGGGACCCGCAGCCCGATGAGATAGCATCCTGCATATCGTTCCTTGAACGGCAGATCGCTGTTCTGAAACCTAAGTTCATTCTTACGGTAGGCCGCATCTCATCGGCTGTCCTTGCTGGACAGGAGGCCGGAATCGGCCGGCTGCGGGGACGGACCTACAGCTACAAGGGCATCCCCCTTATTCCCACATATCACCCCAGCGCTGTACTCCGGGATCCGGCACTCAGGAAGCCGGTGTGGGACGACCTTAGACGGCTTAAGTCCGAGCTTGAAGAGATAAAGAATGTTCATTAAAGTTGCCTTCAACCTTCCGCTTAAAAAAGTGTTCACATACCTTCCCCCGGAGAAAGGGGAGTGCGGCGTAGGAATGCGGGTTAAAGCCCCCTTCGGCCGCCGGGAGGTCCAGGGCTTTGTAGTAGAAGTTGCGGAAAGTCCGGATGAGGATGTTTCAAAGCTTAAGGCTATAACAAAGATTATGGAGGCTGATCCTCTCTTTGATACAGCCACCTGGCAGACTGCCCTGTGGATTGCCGACATGTATATGTGCGGCTGGGGAGAGGCCCTTTATGCCATGCTTCCCGGCGGCAAGCGGGAGAAAGACCTGGAGGATGAGATGGAGGGGGCCTATGGGCTTCCTGGTTCAATCACCCTTACTGATGAGCAGCAGAATGCTGTTAAGAACATTCTCGAAGGAACAGGTTCCCTTTTCTATGTGCACGGCATAACAGGAAGCGGCAAGACCGAGGTGTTCCTGACTCTGGCAGAGAAGATGCTGGCAGAGGGAAAAGGCATCATCTACCTGGTGCCGGAGATTGCCCTTACCCACCAGATGGTGGATGCGGTAAAAAAGCGGTTTGCAGATACAGTTGCAGTGCTCCATTCAGCCCTTACTCCGGCCCAGCGCCTTAAGCAGTGGCGCCGTATCCAGAGCGGAGCGGCCAAGGTGGTGATAGGGGCAAGGAGCGGCATATTCGCTCCGGTACAGAAGCTGGGCCTTGTCATTATAGACGAGGAGCACGAGAACTCCTATAAATCAGGATCTTCCCCCAGGTATCATGCACGGCAGGTCGCCATGTACAGGGCCAAGAAAGAGCATGCCAAGCTGGTGATGGGAAGTGCCACACCCTCGGTGGAGGCTTACCATCTTATGGAGCAGGGAACTATAACTAAGCTTTCCCTGACCAGGCGTGTGTCGGGGGGACAGCTGCCTCAGGTTCAGGTGGTGGATATGAGCAAGGAGCATTATGCTGTCTCCGATGTGCTCAGAAAGGAGATTACCAGGGTTTGTGCATCTGGCAATCAGGTTATCCTGTTTCTGAACCGCAGGGGTTTTTTCTACAACTTCTCCTGCCTTGACTGCGGCTACGAAGCCAAGTGCTCCCATTGTTCCATACCCCTTACATACCATAAGGACAGAGGTCTGCTTATATGCCACTACTGCGGCTACTCCCAGCGCCCTGCGCGAGCCTGTCCAAGCTGCGGCTCGCTCCAGGTGGGGTACGGCGGCTTCGGCACCGAGAAGATAGAGGCCGACATACAGCGCCTTTTCCCCCACCTGCGCACCCTCCGCCTGGACAGCGACACCGCCTCGGACAAAGGGAAGACAAAGGCAGTTCTGGACAGCTTTGCAAGAGGGGAGGCGGATATTCTTCTGGGAACCCAGATGGTGGCCAAGGGCTTTAACTTTCCCAAGGTGTCGCTGGTTGGAATAATTCTGGCCGATACTACGCTGCAGATGCCGGACTTCCGCTCTGCCGAGCGGACCTTCTCCCTCCTGACCCAGGTGTCGGGCCGGGCAGGGCGCTATTCGGCCGGCGGCAAGGTCATAATACAGACCTACAGACCCGACAACTATGCCATAGCCTGTGCTGCTGCCCTTGATGAGAAAACCTTCTACAGCAGGGAACTCCAGTCCCGGCAGCTTCTGGGGTTCCCCCCGTTCTCCCGGCTGTTCCGCTTTGTGTTCCGCAGCAAGAACCAGGAGAAAGCTTTCAGTGCAGCTTCCAGTTTTGCCCAGCTCCTCTCCCAGATGCAGCCAAAGGGATACCGTCTTCAAATGCTGGGGCCGGCCGAATGTCCTCTGGCGGTAATATCAGACAACTATAGATATCAGATTATTATAAATACGGATAAGTTTGCAGCTGCCCACGGTATACTTTCAGCAGCATTGGCCGCCTATAAAGTCCCTTCAGGGGTCTATGTGGAGGCTGATGTAGATCCCTTGAGCCTGATGTAGCTATTTAGAAAGAAGATTGTTCAGAGCTGTATCTGCAGCCTGCTTTATCTCTGGAGGCCATCCTGCATCCTTGGCCACTATAAGCTGGTCTGCAGCATTTGCATCCCCAGATTTACCAAGGGAATTGATCACCATCAGTACAACCTTGTGATTCTCGTATTTGGTAGCCCCTTCTTTTGTGTAATTGTTCTGTTCCCTTAGATAATCGGAAAGCACATTTACGCCGTTCTGGCAGTGGGTGGCTGCCTTTATAGCCAGGTCTGTGAAGTCAGGGCTGTAAGAGCCGTAGAGTATCTTCTTGAGGGCCGCTTCGGTTCCTCTTACCTTGTATGGGGATTTTTCTATGGCTGCGCAGGCATTGAGCATATAATCCCCGAACTCATAGTCGTTGACGATAGTCTCAGAGAAGATATAGGCGGCCAGATCCACCTTCTGCACCTCGAGGGCATTGGAATTCCTGCTTAAATCCAGGATAAGGGTTCTTCCTTTGGAGCTGTGCTCTCTGTCAGAGATATCCTTAAGGATAGAGGTGGGGTTCCGGACAATTACAGCCATAGCCTTGGCTGCCCGGTCCTGCACTCCGGACTCCTTTGAATATTCGCTCATTCTGGTATTGAAGAGGGGCTTATAACCAGATTTTATATGGAGACTCTCCAGTGCCAGCACGCAGGACCAGGCGGTCTGTTCATTCTCACGGAGCACATTTTCATAGCCCTGTGTTATAAGGAAATACTGCTTGGAGTTCGAATCCTCCAAAAGCTCTATGATGCTGTCGGAATACTGCACTGCACCGATTTTTCCCAAAGCTTCTGCAGAAGTTCTTATAAGCTGATTATTGTCTGATCCCTTGAAAATGGTGAATATCAATTCTGCATCCTCAAGAGAATTGGTTTCCCCAAGCAGCTCTACAAGGACTTTCTTGAAGGCATCCACAGCCTCATC
The DNA here is from genome assembly GCA_017535435.1 of Spirochaetia bacterium. Classification (GTDB taxonomy): domain Bacteria; phylum Spirochaetota; class Spirochaetia; order CADAEX01; family CADAEX01; genus CADAEX01. Next base: position 37,421 of record JAFXTY010000010.1, read on the forward strand.
GCTTTGGCTGGAATATTTCCCGTTCATTGTGGTCTTAAGCTGCTCCGATGCATAGGCACCGGCAATCCGGTCGGACTTGTCAAAGGCATTATCAAGAAGTTCTGTCTTATACTCAAGGTCTGACTGCTCCATGATTCTCACCATGGTCATGGTCTGGTCGAAGGTGCCGGCACTGAGAGGAAGGATAACAAGAAGGGCCAGAAGGGCAGATGCAAAAATCTTTCGCATCTCATCCTCCTACCTGTCGAACAGGAGACAACTCTGTTCAACCTGCTCCAGCTCCCTGCCGTCGCCTGAATAAGTGGTCTTGAGCACTTTCAGGTACTGCTCCGAATAGGTATAGTTGATGTACCACTGGAGCTTCTTATCCTCGCCCTGGAACTCCTCCCGATATATAAGGCCGTTGCGGAAGGTGGACCTGTGCTGCGCAAGGAGATTGTCATCCTTGTCATAGGCACTTTCGCAGGTCAGATTCCCATTCTTGTCATATTCATTGATAAAATATTGAGCCAGGATTCCATTGGCGCTGTAACTGTCAACCCTGGTGTTCCTGCCGTTTTTGTAGGTATAGACATTATAGGAGAGAAGGGTCTCGCTTCCGTTATATATTCTCCATTCTGCAGTCCTGCCTGCTTCGTCGTAATCATATTCCTCAATAGCTATAAGCTTGTTTGATCCATTGAACAGGAGCTGCTCTTCTATTTTACCATTCTCATTCCGTGTGATCACATAATATCTGATAATATTATTATCTTTATCAAGGTAGCTCTTCCGTTCGGTGCGCACCTCGATCTTCTCTATCACAACCAGCTCTATAAGCTCATTATGGACATCATATGTCTCGACGCGCTCTGGATTCAGCTTGTCCTGCCCATAGGTATAGACCGACCTGGATGTCATATGGCCATTTTCTTTCTTTGTTTCTGTAAGGGGGACATGAATCTTGGTGAACTTTATGCCGGTCTCGGCACTCTGCTGCTCCTGTTCCTTCTCCTCATCCTTTTCCTGTTCCTTTGCTTTTGCCTTTCCTTTGTCTTTCTTAGGCTGTTCCTTCACTGTTGTGGCAGACTGGGGGACAGTTTCTTTCTTCTGTGTTGATGTGGTGTTGCAAGCTGTTAAGATCAGGCAAGCTGCAAGAAGCAGCCAAGCCAGGCGTTTGGCCATAATTTCTCCATTCTGATATAAAAACCCGCAAAGCCGCTTGGAGATAATCTCTTGAACTCATGGTTCAGGTGGGTTTTTTATCCTCAGATTTCATGAGTATTCCTATAGGAATGCCAATTTATCCTGGAAAAATCCCTATACTATGGTTTGCTCCAAGAGATTTCCACTCCGCCCGCACTCCGCAGGCACTCTTATTCTTCTTCTGTAAGTGCAGCATCTATGCTGCTGATGAGCCTCTGAGCCAGAGCCTCTGCATCGGTTCTGTCCTGCTCTGAGGATTTCTGCTCCCTGAAAAGCTCATCTATTAAATTTATACAAGTTAATAAAGATATTTTCAAGGGTTCTTTGATATGGAATGATGATTGTGATTTATTTATTTCTTGTTCGAGGTATGAGAGAATTCTGTTGATATAATCAGGATCCTCATTCGTCTGGAATGAGAACGAGGATCCTAATAAATTAATCTTGAAAGTATTGCTCATATCAGCTTAAGGTCAGAAAATATTGAGCTGATCCTTGCCAGGTGCGTTATCGTCTGGACCCAGCTGGATATTCAGGGCATCTTCCTGAGGAGCTGAGAATGAGAAAGCACTCTGAGCATTCTTGACTTCGCCCACATGGGATGGAGCGTTGGAAATAGGCTCCAGATTGTCGAAGTCATCAAAAATCTTGATGGCGTTGGCAAGTTCGTTCTCTACTTCATCATTGCCGCTCTTAAGGGAGGATACAATGCTCTCAAGCTCTTCCTCTCTCATCTTTGCATTTGAAAGGTTGGTCCTGAGCTGTGCATTTTCAGCTCTAAGAGCCTTGATCATCTCGATTGCTTTTGCAATGCGGTCTTCCAGTGCCTTAATCTGTTCCATTATGCTCATCCTGTTCTCCATTAAGCCTTAAGGGCTTCTTTTGCTTTTTCAACAAGTGCTGTGAAAGCTGCCTTGTCCTCGATAGCCATGTTGGAAAGTGCCTTTCTGTTAAGAACGATGTTTGCCTTTGCAAGGCCGTTCATGAACTGTGAATAGGTAGTTCCCTGATTTCTGCACTCTGCTGAGATTCTGGCAATCCAGAGTGATCTGAAGTGTCTTCTTCTCTGTTTTCTGTGGTCATATGAATTCTGGAGCGCTCTTGCTACTGTCTCTTTTGCTGTCTTGAAAAGCAGGCTTCTGGAGCCTCTGAATCCTTTTGCTCTCTCTAAAATTTTCTTTCTTCTATCATGACGTCTTGTTCCGTCTACTGCTCTTGGCATAATCTAACTCCTTTAATATTGATTAACTGTAAGGCATCAAAACCTTTGCTCTTGCCTGCTCAGCCTTGCTGAGGATTCCAGAATGTCTAAGGTTTCTCTTCCGCTTTGTTGACTTCTTGGTCAGAATATGACGCAAGCCCATCTTCTTGTACTTGATTTTTCCAGTTCCGGTAAAGGAATATCTTTTTGCCGCAGATTTGCGAGTCTTCATTTTTGGCATGCGATCGCCTCCTATTTTTTGCCCTTTGGACTCAATAACATGGACATATAACGCCCCTCCATCATCGGGGGTTTGTCCAGATTGTACTCATCGTTCAAAAATTCCAGGATTTTCTCCAGTGTCTCCCGGCCGATCTCGGTGTGAGCCAGCTGGCGTCCCTTGAACCTTACGGTGATCTTTACTTTGTTTCCTTCGTCGAGAAATTCTTTAACGTGTTTGGTTTTGAACTGCAGGTCATGTATTTCGATTAATGGCTGCATTCTTACTTCTTTTATTTTAATCTGCTTCTGCTTCTTCTTTGATTCCTTGAGCTTTTTCTCCTGGTCAAAGACAAATTTTCCATAATCCAGCAGCTTGCAGACTGGCGGATTGGCCTGGGGTGCCACCTCAACTAAATCGTAGCCCCTTTCCTGCGCTAAAGTAAGTGCCTCCTGAATTGATACGACGCCTTTCTGTTCGCCGTTTTCATCCAACAGTCTAACTTCTCTAACTCTTATACCCTCATTAATTCTTAATTCCTTTTCAGCCAATAGTCCTCCTAACTAAATAAATTCAGTAATATTATGTTCAGAAAAAATAACATATACAAATAAAATAGTCAATATCGGCGCCGAAATGACGATAAATGTGAATAGGGAACAGATATGACCGGCACATCATACACAATTATAGGTGGGGAAAAACAGAATTTCACCCCTCATACAATACCATGGACTCTACTGGTGCTCAACAGGGGACGCTCTGCGCTGCAGGTCTCCCAGCTTAAGTTTGCCGAGATAATCTCTATAGAAAGCTCAACCCACAGAAGACGGGAGACTGTTCCCAATGTAAAGACACTTATAACCGACACATCGGTGAATCCGGGGGAGCAGGTGAATCTGGGAATAAGTGCCGCAAGCTATCCCTTTGTTGCAGTTATCTGGAACGATATGCAGCTTAAGACTCTGTTCTCACCGCAGTTCATAAGGGAGATTGAGGTTAGCGGCACTGTATGCTCTGTTCCCATGCTGTACAGCTACCGGGGAGACCTGATTCCATCCATCCCGACCCCGGCCCACGGCAACCGTACGGTGAAGACTTTTCCAATGACAGCTATAGAGACAGGGACTTCGGCCCTCTATCCCTTCGATTATGCCGGAATCTACAATAAAAAGCTGTTCCAGCTGGCCAGGGGTTATGATCCCGAGATAAACTCAAGCTTCTGGCAGAAGATGGACTTCGGTTTCCGCAGCTGGCTTTGGGGCGAGAGAATTGAGCTTAATTCATCCCTCAGGATTTATTATACCTCCGATTTCCAGCAGGATGACCAGACCATAGACAAAGATTACCGTCGCTTCTACCTGTGGAACCTGGCAGTACGTATAAAGGATAACCTTGCATACTTGCCTAAATCTGGAATATTCAGTTATATCTTCAGGTCCGGTGAAGGTCCTGTGGTGGCTATGGCTGAATATAAGGAGGCTGCATTCTGGGTGGACCAGAACAGCACCAGGTTCATTCAGAGCGGCCGCGCACTGGTGGAAAACTGGCATCAAAGACCGGAGGAAGAGTAGGAACATGGGCCGTAAAATTCTTTTCATCCTGCTGCTTTTCCTTATTTCCTCAATGCTTTTCGGTGCCGATACCGATATTTTCTCCTTCGCAAAGAGCATTTCGGGCAAAGTTATATGGGATTCCCGGACAGGATCCGGTCAGATTTCCACATCCCGCTATATTTATAACTTTATTCCTGGCGTTCCATGGGTTGTGACTGACAAAGGGGACAAGATAGGGCAGGATGCCATATACATTAAGAACGGAATGGTTATGATTCCGGATGCCTTGGCAAAGGCTGTCACTTCATATAATGGAACAGCTGCAAAAAAATCTGCCAGCGGTCACCGGGTCGCCGCCATATTCATAGATCCAGGCCATGGCGGGAAAGACCCTGGAGCCATAGGAACTCACAAGAAGAACGGCAGATCATTCAAGGTTATGGAGAAGAGCGCAGTTCTTGATGTGGGAAAAAACCTCCGCAACAAGCTGGTTTCCACCTATCCGGATAAAAAGATACTTATGAGCCGCACCGGCGATACTTATCCCACCCTGGACGAGCGGGTGAAGATGGCAAACCGGGTCAAACTGGGCCCCAACGAGACTATCCTGTTTGTCTCTATCCATGCCAATGCCTCATTGAAGCCCCAGGCAAACGGTTTTGAGGTATGGTACCTGCCTCAGGAATACCGGCGTACCGTGGTGGATTCCCAGTCCATCAATTCTACGAACAAAAACCTTCTTTCAGCCGTCAATACCATAGCAGAAGAGGAGCTTTCCATGGAGAGCGAGCTTCTGGCCAAGTCTGTCATGTCAGGGATGAAGGATAAGATAGGCAAGGATATACCATGCCGTGGAATCAAGCAGGAATCCTGGTTTGTGGTCCGCAACGCCAAGATGCCATCTATACTCATAGAAATTGGGTTTGTCACAAATCCTAAGGAGGGGGAGCTCCTCTCCAGCGCAAGCTACTTGCAAAAAATCTCCGATGGAATCTATAATGGTATAAAAGACTTTGTCTATACTTTTGAGCATTCGGGGAAAAAATGAAAAGAGTGTTTCAGATTGCAGTTGTTCTTGCTCTCATAGTTCTGACAGTGTTTGCTGTCTGTCTCTATAAAAAGCAGAATGTCTATACAGAACGCACCCTTTTCTTTGTGGAGCCTGTATCCAAGGCTGTGGTCATGGAGCACCGGCTTATAGCCGAAAAACATGATCTTGAGCTTAATGTGGAGCTCCTTATCAAGGACGAGCTTCTGGGGCCATCCCTCCTGGTCAGGGACAGTGTGTTCCCATCCGGCACAAAGCTTAATCATGTGATGCTGCGTTCCGGCATCCTCTATGCCGACTTAAGCTCCGAGGCTATGTTCCCATCGGCCCACAGCGGCCTCAACTTCGAGGACAGCATACGGATACTGGAAGAGACCATCTCCTTCAACTTCCCGGATATAAAAAACATAGTAGTTACTATTGACGGAAGCATTCCCAACTAAAGTATTGACATTTTTTTTGCAGTGTTATATAAACATCTATGGTCAAGCCGCTGTAGCTCAGTTGGTAGAGCAATAGACTGAAAATCTATGTGTCATCAGTTCGATTCTGATCGGTGGCAGCTTAAACTGGATCTTTTAGGTCCAGTTTTTTTTTGCTTGATTATACTTTAATAAATAGATATACTTTTTACGATGAAACATTTAAATAAAAAATTAATTCTATTGCTTACTTTGTTTGTTTTCATATCTGGTTCAATTTTTGCCGCATCTGATGATGAGGATGACGACAGAGACACATATGTGGAAAGCTTTACCATGGGCGACCAGATGTTCTTTATAAACGGTGGTGTTTTTATTCCGCTGTTCTTTTTTGACCGAAGCTATGATTTCGGTAAGACTAATCTGACCTTGGGCGGCACAGGATCTCTCTGCTGGCAGGTATTCCTCTCCAACCATATATCGGTAGGAGCAGAGCTTGGTGGTATGTTTGCTTTAAGCCCTAATAAACGGGTTCTATATATGATACCACTTACAGCCAAGGCAACATATTGGATCAGATTTTATCCCTTTGAGATACCTATATCCCTTGGATTGGGTGGTAACCTCTCAATTCTTGAGGAGGCGGCTCATATTGATTTCATAGCCAAGCCAAGCATAGGCTTCTTTTGGAATTTTAACGAGGAGTGGGCTTTCGGAGCAAATGCAACCTATTGGTTTGTACCGCAGATATACTCTGGGAGCGGAATGGTCGAAAGTGGTCACAGTATGTTCGGTAACTTCATGGATGTGACACTCTCTGTACTTTTCAGGTTCTAGGGGGCAGGTATGGATAAAAAGATTCTTTCTTTGGTTCTTGTTCTTATCACCATACCTCTGCTTTTCTCATGCAACGAGAGTGAGATTGGTATTTTCTATGGACTCAGACATGAGAAGAAAGTTAAGAATTATGCACTGCCTGACCATTGTTCTTCTGAGACCATGATCAAGACAGATGGTTATCTTTATGTTGCCGCCAGCTCTATTTATAAGAAAAGAGCCGAGGGTGGCGAACTGGACTGGCATAAGATAAAATCTCCTGAAGATTATCATAACGTAACTGAGATGGGGCTGGCTAACGGCACTATCTTTATCCTGGCCTACGATGAAGATGATGCAGTGCCATATCTTTTCAGCGGCTCTGGCGACGGCAGCTGGGAAAAGAAAGATACCTCGACAATAGAAAAAACCATATCCCGAATGAGGGTGGTCAACGATGTCATCTTCATCACCGACAGGTCTGGCAATCTCTATTATTCAGACGATTATGGCGATTCTTTCACCAAGGATGATTCCCGTTCTCCTCTTTTCAGCACTTCCACAGGAAACTTCGATATAACTTATGGCGGTGGCAGCTATTATCTGAATGCACAGTATGATCTTTACAGAGGCGCTCCCGGCGGCTGGACAGAGTTTTCCCCGACCCATGATGGAAAGAAATGGAAGGATAAAGAGGATGTCTTTAACCGGCTCTATTATGATGAGGATGATGACCGGCTCTATACAGCAGACAATTCAGGCTATATTTATGCTGTGGACTCACCATCTGGTGCTTCCGGTTCTTCCTGGGTAAAGAGTGACAGTCATGCTTCAAGCGGTATGGGTTTGCAGGGGCTTGCAGTGCTGCGTATCCCAACTTCCGCAGGCTCTGAGCATAAGATGCTTGTGGCAGGTTCTGGAATCAATGCAGGCCGTGGTTATTTCGAAGTGCATAACCCCCGTACATCGAACCGGGATTATCTTGATCCAAAACGGCCGCGGCATAGTGTAGAGATTCTAAGCAATTATTACGACTATATGTCTTTTGATATTTCCAAGGCAGCTATAAATTCATTCTTTGTGGATGATTATGGTGACGGCAATTTTGACTTATATGCCCTGACCTTTGGCTACGGTGTTTGGAAAAACACCAACAAGGGCGGCTACGTGCGTGGCTGGAACCAGGAATAGACCTGATGAAGAAAATATCTGTTATTACCTTTAAGATACTGACTATAGTGGTCGGTGCCAGCATCCTGTTGTGCACAGCCCTTTTTTTCGTAGGATTCTACCAGTTTGACCGTCAGTTCGATAGACAGTACCGCACTACAATGATTTCTATAGCCAAGACAGCCCGGGACTCTCTGAACGCAGACCTTTTCCCTAAGTACCTTGAGACCAGCCTGCCGGACGGCTCCTGGTATGCTGTGCATGACATACTTCAGCGGCTTGTCAACGACTTTGAGCTTAACCTTATGTATGTCTCCTATGTGGAGCCACCTGATTATAGCAAAATCCACTATATCTATAACCCGGTGCGTACCGGCAGCAAGTACAAGGAGTTCCCCCTTGGACATTTTGAGGTTTATAAGCAGCCTATCTATAACAATTCTGTGAAGCGGGTCTTCGAGAAAGGGGAGACCATAGTCCGCAACACATTGAATACCAGGACCGGAGCCCACATAACTGCCAACATTCCTGTCCGGAACCACCTTGGAAAGGTAGTGGCAGTGCTTGGTGCACAGAAGTCTGTGGCAGAGTTTGCCAAAGTCCGCCAGAACTATTTCTTCTGGACCATGGGTATTGAGCTCTTCTTCATCTTTATTTATATAATACTTTTGTCATCATATTTCAGAAAAACATTCATAAGACCTATTGTCAGCATAACCAGGGAGGCACAGCGGTTTGCGGCAGACTCAAACCATACCTCCGACATCCTTGAGAGGGTAAAGAACCATGATGAGATAGGTACTCTGGCCAAATCCATCAACAAGATGGAGAATGATATCAGGGATTATATCACAAACCTTACCAAGGTGACCTCCGAAAAGGAAAGGATGAACACTGAGCTGAACATTGCCACTAGTATCCAGGCGGGCCTTCTTACAACCAAGCCTATATGCACAGACACAGTATCTGTAATGGCCTGCATGACCCCTGCCAAGGAAGTGGGCGGCGATTTCTACGATTATTCGCTCCTTGGCGATGAGCATGTGGTTATCATTGTTGCCGATGTTTCGGGCAAGGGAGTTCCTGCC
>JAFXTY010000011.1 GCA_017535435.1 Spirochaetia bacterium
AGCACCTACATCTCCCCGTACCATTACAGTTACAAGTCCGCCGCCTACATGTACCTTGCCGATAAGCCGTACATTCGCAGCCTTAACCATTGCATCTGCTGCCTCGATTGAGCCTACAAGTCCTTTTGTCTCAACCATTCCCAATGCCTGTAAATTTGCCATCTTCTCCTCCTGTATTTACATTCATTTTTTATTGCAATTTTGCTAAGATCGACCGGGTGATCCGCTCGATATCTTCCTTTGTCAGCATGCTTGCTCCCTTTGCCTCCGATGCTGTCTCCGGAGCAGCCTTTGGTGCTGCCGGCTTCTGTACCGGTGCAGGTGCAGGCTTGTCGCCCCGCAGGTCTGCAAGCTCCTTTATTCCGTAGGCCACCCGCTTGATGTTGATCAGGTTGAGAGGTCCTACGTTGTCCGATGTGGCACTGCCACCCATTGCTCCGCATCCCAGTGTAAGGGCAGGAGCCAGACCTGTGGTGGCACCTACGCCGCCCAGAGATCCGTTTGTATTAACCAGAAGTCTTGATACAGGCTTCTTAAGTGCAAATTCCTTGATCACACTCTCGTCCTGGCTGTGGATAGTCATGGTATGACCCACTCCCTCGTTATGGAGGATTGCCATACAGCGCTCGCATGCGCTTTCCCAGTCCTTCTCCACATAGAAGGCCAGGATAGGACACAGCTTTTCCCGTGAATATGGATTATCCTTGCCTACTGTGGTCTGAGGCGAGATAAGGATACGTGTTCCCTCAGGAATAGAGAGGCCCACCTTCTCAGCGATAACCTTGGCACTGCGGCCTACGATAGCCGGGTTCATGGTGCCGTTGGCCCTCATAATGAAACGGCCCAGCTTGTCCGATTCCTCAGGGCTCAGGAAGTAGCCCCCCTGTCTCTTGACCTCGGCAATAACCTGGTCCTTGATGCACTCTTCTGTAACTATGCTCTGCTCCGATGCGCAGATTGTGCCATTGTCAAAGGTCTTGCTCTCAAAGATCCGGCGCACAGCCTCCTTGATATCGGCTGATTTCTCGATGTAGGATGGGCCGTTTCCAGGCCCCACACCCAGGGCGGGGTGGCCGGAGCTGTATGCGGCCCGCACCATGGCTTCGCCGCCGGTGGCCAGGATGATGCCTACATCCTTGTGCTTAAGGAGTGCTGATGTTCCCTCCGGGGACGGGATAGTTACGCACTGCACTATGCCGTCCGGGGCACCGGCGCTCTTTGCTGCCTGGGCTACGATCTTATATGTCTCAAGGATACAGTTCTTTGCATTCGGGTGCGGGCTGATGACTATGGAGTTCCCCGCCTTGATTGAGATCATGCTCTTGTACATCACTGTGGAGGTGGGGTTGGTGGAAGGAATCAAAGCTGCTACAACTCCCATGGGGACTGCAACTTCCATTAGGTGCTTCTCCTTGTCATTCTTGATGATTCCCACAGTCTTGATGTTCTTGATAGCTTCCCAGGTAAGGGTGCTTCCAAGGATATTCTTGAGAATCTTGTCCTGCCATACACCGAAGCCGGTCTCTTCGCTGGCCATCTTGGCAAGGCGCTCTGCATTCTTGGCACCCTCTATGGCTATAGCCTCGCAGATTTTGTCTATCTTCTCCTGACTGAACTCGGCCAGCTCTGCCTGGGCTGCCTTAGCCTTTGCAACCAGATCTCTGACTTCCTGTATCGACTGTAAATCTCTGTCCATCTGCATCCCCCTGCTCAATAGCGTATCGGTTTCTCGGCAACTGCACATACTGCATCTGCAAATGCCTGACAGGCTGCCTTGCAGGCTGCCTGGTCACCGGTCAAAAGTCCTCCGGCAAAGTTGGTCTCTGTCGGCGGTCCATAAAAAGCATTCATTGTCACTTCTGCCACCTTGATGGCTGCATCCAGTCCCATGATTGCTTCCATCGGAGGGGCAATCAGGTATGCCATGGCTGTTCCCTCCGGCACTCCTGCTCCCTTGGAAAGGTAGCTTCCGGTACGGGAAATGCACTGGGCAAAGTAGACGATGGAACCATCATCGTTGGCTGTGTAGAAGTGAGCCTCGTTCTTTATAAAGTTCACGGCAGCCTCCAGTCCACTCCGGACTTCGGAAGGGCTGTCCCCGGATATGATGCCAAGGAATTCTCCTGCCAGCTTGGTGCTTGCATTGGAGGAGCCGGCGTAAAGGCTTCTGGCGTAAACTACTTCCACCCGTGCCTTCTTGGTTGCCTCATCAAGGGCAACATAGGAGACATCATCGCAGTCGGTGGAGATGAGCCCCAGGCTGATGTGCCCCTCTGGAAGCTTAAGCTCCTTTGCCAGATATGGGTTCACGTTTGGGATGATGTTGACACTCAATATGTTGGTCTGAATCGGTTCTCCCTTCATTCTCTCCTCACTTGACCAGATCTACGCCGCTGGCCTTGGCAGCCAGTATCTTCTCTATGACTTCCACAATATAGGCTCCTGCCTCCACGGCAGAAAGACCATCCTTGTGGATATTTGAAACAACTGTGCGCTTGGACTCAGGAATTCCCACATGGGCATTATACACGATGTATGCACTCATGCTCTCCGATGTGGCAAGGCCCGGCCGCTCTCCTATAAGGACGCACACTACCTTTGCCCCTACAATCTCGGCCACCTGGTCCTCGGCAGCCACACGGCCGTACTTCATGAAGAAAGGTGTCCCCACTGTAAGCCCCTTGCTCTCAAGACCCTTCACAAGCACCGGCATGATCTTGTCCAGGTTTGCATTGATGGCTGTGGAGCTGAGGCCGTCGGCAGCATAGATCTGCACATCCGGATTCTTTGCGCACTTCTCCTTGAGGGTGGCAACCCCTTCCTCCGACAGCTTGCGTCCCAGATCGGGCCTGGTTATGAAAGTATCCTTGGTGTCGCACTGGGTCTTCACACTGAAAAGGTTCATGCTCTTAAGAAGGTTCTCATCCACATCTTTCATCACAGCATCACGGGCTTTCGCATGGTCTGCCCTGAGGGTGAGCATGGTCTGTGTGTTGAGCCGGGCACCGCACTTGCCTACGCCGATTCTGGCAGTGGTCCGCTTTTTCATGTGGGACAGCTCGGTGGGGTCTATAGGGTTCTCCAGAAGAGGAATCTTCTTCACTTCTTCTGATGCGATATCGAAATCTGGAGGAAGCTCTTTCTTCTCAGCCTTTTCCTGTGGAGCAAAAGGTGGCGGAACAGGCTTGTCAGGAGCTTTCCAACCTGCCTTCTTAAGCTGAGCTATAACTTCTGCTGTAATCAGGGCAACTAATTCATCTCTTTCCATCTCTAGCTCCTTGGATTGGAGAAAATTGTAGGATCTCCTGCCCTGTCTGTAAGTTTTCCGTTTTCCATTATGCCCATCTTCTCAAGCCACTGCTCGAATTCCTTGATAGGCCTTAAGCCCAGGATCTCCCGCACTGCCTGGGAATCGTGATATGCGTTGGTCTGATAGTTGAGCATTACGTCGTCGCTGGTAGGTACACCCAGAATATAGTTTACTCCGGCCCCTGCCAGAAGGATGGCCAGGTTCTCGATATCGTTCTGGTCTGCCATCATATGGTTTGTGTAGCAGCAGTCGCAGCCCATGGGGATGCCGGAGAGTATGCCCATAAAGTGGTCCTCAAGGCCTGCCCTGATCACCTGGCGGCTGTCGTACAGGTATTCCGGTCCGATGAAGCCTACAACGGTGTTGACCATGAAAGGCTTGAACTCCCTTGCAAAGGCGTAGCACCGGGACTCCATAGTCACCTGGTCGGCGCCGTAGTGGGCGTCGGAGGAGAGCTCGCTTCCCTGTCCTGTCTCGAAGTACATCACATTAGGACCTTTTGCTGTTCCCTTTTCCTTAAGGAGAGCCTGGGCCTCCCGCACTGTGTCGGCATTGAAGCCGAAGGCGCTGTTGCCCTTCTGGCTGCCGGCTATGGACTGGAATATCATGTCGCAGGGGGCGCCCCTCTTTACTGCTTCTATCTGAGTGGTTATATGCCCCAGTACACAGATCTGTGTCGGAATCTCGAACTTGTTCTTTATCTCGTCAAACCGCTCCAGAATGGCAGCCAGGCTTGATACTGTGTCGTTCACAGGGTTGAGGCCCAGGAGGGCATCGCCGCAGCCGTATGAAAGCCCTTCGAAGAGAGAGGCTGTTATGCCGTCCACGTCGTCGGTGGAGTGGTTGGGCTGGAGGCGGGTGGATAGGCAGCCCCGTCTGCCTATGGTGGTGTTGCAGGTGGCAGTTACCCGCACCTTGTTGGCACCGTAGACCAGATCCAGATTGCTCATAAGCTTGCACACACCTGCCACCACCTCTGCGGTAAGGCCTGTGGAAAGCCGCCTTATGTCATCCTCTTTGGTCCTGTAGTCAAGTATGTATTCCCGGAGCTCTGCAATGCTCCAGTTCTTGATGCCGTCGTAAACCTCCGGCACTATGGAATCCTGATTAATCCGGGTCACCTCGTCATCTTCATAGGAGACCACCGGGTTTTCCCGCAGGTCCCGCACCAGAAGGCGGCTTAACACGGCCTTTGCCGCCACCCGCTCCAGGTCCGAGGTTGCGGCAATGCCTGCCAGCTGATCCCCCGACTTGGCCTCGTTGGCCTTTGCCAGCACTTCCTTGATAGATTTGAACTCGAAGCTTTTTCCAGCTAAAACAGTACTCAGTCTCACATCTATCCCCTTATCCGAAAAGCAGTGTCTTCACGATGACTGGAACCACAAGCCCGTCCATAAGAGGGCTCCCGATATCTAAGTAATCTCCATCCTCAACGCTTACGCTGTCGATGGAGGCAATTTTCCGTTTTTTATCCGATGCATTGCTCATGGCTATACCAAGAGCCTTTGCAATATCCTCTTCCGAAATGACAATGAGGGGTGCATCAGCTGGCAGTACAGCTTCTGCACACTTTACAAGACAGCCGGCAGCCAGTTCCAGAGTCTGGAATGTGGGGTTATGAGGCCCTTTCACTGCCAGTATTATCTGGCTTGAGCTGGACTGGGACATGAACCATTCAAGCCCTTCCATAAGAGGCTGTCCCTCGCCCTTGAATACAGCTTCTTCCACATTGGCCGGCAGCTTGTACACAGGTGTGTTCTTGAGGGGGAAGATACCTCTGGAATAGTAGATGGTGCTGCCCGACAGGTTCATGGTGTAGGTGCCTGCACCCACAACTGTGGCCCTTATAGTCTGGCTTGCCTCTATCTGGCGGGCTTTTGCGAAGTACGGGTTGCTGCGGATGGAGCGGCCCAGGAGAATACCGATATCGCCGAAGGCAAATAGGTCATCCGAGGTGCTCTTTACACAGTCTGCCACGCCGCCCGAGAAGCATATCCGCTCTATAGGCTGCCTCAGCATATCCTTGCTGCTGGTCCTGGTCCGCACACCCTCGGCCAAGGGCGTAAACTCCTTAAGGCCCACCGACTGGGCCAGAATATCGGCCATAGCATCGGTAATCCGGGACAGAGTGCTTACATCGCCTTTGCTTCCGACTGCAATTCTGGCTCCGATCTGGTCTGCAATAAGCTGGGCCGAGGGGGCTATGTACTGGATCGTGCCATCCTTGTCCAGCCTGATCAGGCGGCCGCCGATGTCGTAGCAGGTCTTGGCTATGACTTTGCCGCTGTCGAACAGGGCTATGTTGGTGGTTCCACCGCCGATGTCCAGGTTCACCACGGTGCACAGGTTGTCTATGCTGTACTGATAAGCTCCGCTTCCCTTGCCGGAGATGACAGACTCAAGGTCTGGCCCTGCAGTGGAGACCACAAAGTCGCCGGCAAAGTCCGAGAGCGTATCCAGCACTGTCTTGGAGTTCTCCTTCCTGGCGGCCTCGCCTGTGATTATCACTGCACCGGTATCCACCTGGGAAGGCTGGAAGCCCGCCTTCTGGAACTCGGCTGCAACTATGTCCCTGACCTTGTCGCCGTCTATGAACACCTGCTGTTTCAGGGGAGTGAAGAAAACAGGGCTCTGGTAGATGATTTCCTTATCAAGGACAGATATGCGGGGAACTGTGAAATAGGAGGCTGTGTTGTCTATTGTGATACGGCTGAAAATAACTTGAGTTGTAGTAGTGCCGATATCGATACCGACACTCAGAATCTTAGACATCGTTCCTCCCCTTTTAATATAATAACATTATTTATATATTTTTTGCAAATACTTTCTTCAGAAAAAAAGGCGGATACGAAGCTATCATACCCGCCCTATATTTTTAGAGAGAAAAAGTTAATAGTTATAATCTGGAATTTCCCGTTCGGTATGGTGTACCTTTATTCCGGTCTCTTCACAGATCCTGAATACATCCTCACAGTCAAATGCCTCTTCTGGAACTACACAGCCTGTTCCATGGCTCTTGCCCTGTGCAATGAGGATAGCACCTGCACCCATCGGTGTACCTACGTTCCTGATGTATGCATTGAGTCCTTCCCATCCTGGTACGCTTCCGTCAGAAGATGGGTGTGTATGGTAGTATACTTCCTCATACTTCTTTCCGTCCCGCTCGCCCAGCATCTGGATATAGAGGCAGTAGCCGTAGAAATCGGTCACATGTCCTACTTCCTTCTGATACAGGTACTGACCCAGTACGTCCATGATCTTCATCTCTTTGCCGTCGCAGATGAAGGTGTCATTCTGCATGATACCCCATTCATAGAGAGCCTTGGTGAGCCGCATGTTCTTCTGTGGCCATGTTCCTCTAACCTCGATGAGTCTTGGTTCCTTGCCGATTTTGCAGAGCCACTGCTTTGCAGTTCTGGTCTCAGCATGCGGGATGATATACTGTGGAGTTACTCCATAGGGGGCAGGAGATGGGATAAGTCTTTCCCGTGCAAATGGAGGAACGTGTTTGTATTCGCCATCCTCATATACCATTCTTCCTGGATCCTCAGGATCGTACTCCATGGATGTTGTCTCGAAGATGGAAGGAGAATAAGCGATCGGTCTGTATGCACAGTGGCTGATTCTTACTGTATCAATCTTGTCGAGCAGCTTTGATCCGGCCTGTACCATTGCATCTGTCATACCTGGGGTCATTCCGAAGCCAGGAACCATAATCTTGCCGATTTCCTTGAAACCGTCGCTGTACTGATACTCTGCGCCGATTCCGTTCAGGTTGATTCCATCACAGCCAGCCTTGAGGATAACTCTTGTGGAGATTCCGTTCAGACTGATCTTGGTTCCGTCCATAACCAGGTCATAGCCTTTGATTTTCTCAATAGCACCAGCCTCGTCATTAACGATATCAACTTTTACTACATCAATTCTTGGGTCCTTCAGCTCATCCTTCAGCTTGTTGGCGCCCTCTACATTGATGTCACCGATAGTGATTTTCTCGAAAAGACTCTTATCTGTAAGCTTTGAAACAGTTCTGAGAGACCAGCCGCAAATATTACCTGCTCCCAGTACAAATAATTTCTTTCCCATTCTTTCTGCCTCCTAAATAAACTTCCGTTATAGTTTTTATTAAATCGCCTTATGGTCACCCATAAGGCAACTTATTACTTAATCATGCCCATCTCTTTGTAGAACTTAGTAGCACCTGGGTGGAATGGAAGAATCTTTCCATCCTTGTTTCCGCCGAGAGCAGTCTCCAGGCTCACAGCCTTTGTTCCTGCGGATACACCCTGAACCTGTGCAAGTCCTTCCTTGCTGTACATAGCCTTGAGAATCTTGTAAACAAATTCCTCTGGAACATCCTTGTTTACGATTACATAGCCACCGATACTGATGGTCTCAACCGGCTCGTCAACACCATTGTACATTCCTGCCTTGATTGTGTACGGATCATACCATGGGTAATCCTTCAGAATCTTCTCCCGGTCTTTGCCGCCGATAGCCAGCAGACGGATAGGTGTCTGAGCAGATGCCTCCATGATTGAACCTGATGGCTGTGCAGTAGCATAGCCCAAGCACTCAAGCTGGCGGTCCTTGAAAGCTGTTACACGCTCGGAGTGGGAGAGTGGTCTCCAGTCCAGCATGTCCTTGGTGATTCCGAAGCCAGAAAGAGCCTCGATCCAAACCAGCTCGTCCCCAGAGCCTGGTGAACCGAAGCAGAAGCCTTTCTTCTTTCCGCCTGCAGGGGTCTTAAGATCTTCAAAGGTCTTGATGTCTCCAGACTTCATTACCATAGCGCAAAGAGCGTTTGGATACAAGTCTGTGATGAAGCGGATGTCCTTGTGCGGATCTCCCTGGAAAATGCTTGTAGCATTATATGCATATGAAGCGATACTTGGCTCTGCCAGTCCAAGCTGAGCCTCGTTCTGGGCCATGAGACGGATGTTCTCTGCTCCGCCACCAGTAGCCTGAACTGTGATATTAAGGCCTTCATACTGTTCTGCAACTGCACCGATCTTACAAGCGCAGGAATACCATGTTCCACCTAAGCTGGAACTGCCCATTACTGCCTTGAAATCTCCTTCTGATTTTCCTTTGGCAAAAGCTGTCTCAGAAACTAGTAAAATACAAAGGATCAGGAAAAGAACAACTAAACTCTTTTTCATAGTTTCCTCCTAAAGATTTGTTATATTCAATTTCAACCCAACTGATGCTTTTGTCAAGGAAACATTATGGTTTTCATAATAAAATCTTATAATAAGATCGGGAAAAGTGATAACAAAACATTATCAATTAGTTGGAGATTTTGCACATTTAAGACGAAAACGAGATAAAATGTGGGAAAAGTTATAAGAAAAAATTATGGTTGATTATTCCTGAAGCAGCAGGTTGCTCTTCTTTTCGGCGCTCAGTGTTGACGGAGATCCATGCCCCGGCAGCAGGAGGTACTCCCCCTCCAGGCCGAATATCTTCTGACGGATAAGGGCAGTCATGGCCTTCTGCTCCGAAAGGCCGGCAGTCTGTCCCGTATAGCCAGCCATAAGAGTGTCCCCGGTGAACAGCATGTTCTCTATTATATAAATGACAGAATCTTCAGAATGGCCAGGCATCGGGATGGCCCGCACCTCCATGCCCGGCAGGCTGAAAGTGGTCTCCGCAGTAATAAGGTTGGTCTTAAAACCGAAGACTGAACTTTTCATGCTGTATATCTGGGCATCATAAATCTTCATAATGGTCGGGATGCCATGGGTATGGTTTATGTGGGAATGGGTCAGGAGCACATGGGAAATATACAGATTATGCTCCTCCACCAGGTTCAGCAGGTTCAGATCGAAACGCCCCGGGTCCACAATAACCGCATTCTTTTCCCCATCCTGATGCAGCAGATAGGTATTGGTCACCTCGTAGGGCTGGAATATGGTGTAAAGCTTCACTTGGCAACTCCACCGGAAAGGGCTTCCAGCACCTCTTTAAAACGCTGCGGCATAGGGGCACAGAACATCATCTTGGTCTCCACCCCTGGAATAAAAATCTCAAGGCTTGCGGCATGCAGCATCAGGGTGGCATCTGGGAACCGGCTGTCGGACCGGGAATAGATAGGGTCGCCCAGGATGGGGGCGTTCAGGTGCTGCATGTGGACCCGGAGCTGATGGGTACGGCCTGTGTGGGGATAAAGGTTCAAGAAGGTGTAATTGCCAAACTCTTTCTCCACTTGATATTCTGTTATTGCCTGCTTCCCTTTAGGCCCCGACGGGACAGTGAACTTCTTCCTGTTCTGCCGGTCCCGGGCCAGATAAGTGTCGATTATATCGTGCTTCTTGGGAAGACGCCCCCTCACTATTGCAATGTAGGTTTTTCGTGTCACCTTGTCCCGGAACTGTCTGGAGAGAAATTCGTGGGTCTGGGGATTCTTGGCTATTATGATGACCCCCGACGTATCCTTATCCAGCCGGTGGACAATACCGGGGCGCACTGTATCGTCATCAAACTCTTCCTCGATGCCGGAGACATAATCCAGGAGACCGTTCACCAGAGTTCCCTGGAAATTGCCTGCGGCAGGGTGCACCACCATCCCCTGCTCCTTGTTGAGCACTATCACATTATCATCTTCGTAGATTATATCCAGATCCATCTTCTGGGGCTCGATATCCTCAGGTCCCTTTATTTCGGCAATCTCAAGATTTATCACATCCCCTTTCCACACATTCTTCGAAAGTTTGGCATCCTTTCCATTGACTTTAAGGGTGCACTCCCCTTTCAAACGGCTGCGGCTTATATCGGTATGTTCAGCTATATAGCGGTCGGCCCGGACAGGGGCGTCCAAGGTTTCGACTGTCAGTTGGATTTTTTCCATTTCTTTTCCGCTGCCTTGGCCGCCTTGGCCTTCTTGTTCTCCTTTATCTCCTGGATGACAAAGTCAGCAAGTGTAACTACCCCGGAGACAGCCAGCGCCGCCAGAGTTACCCTCTTGATTTCGTTGGTGGTCATCTTTCGGCTTTTGTCACCGCCGCCTCCAAGAATGGCAGGGGAATATTCAGAATCGAAGTTATGATAGCCCCAGGTGTATAGATCCATTCCCAGTTTGGTGAAGAATACCGACAGCGGGTAACTTCCTACAAAGACAACTGTGGCACGCCTGAGCTTCTTGGTCCATGCTGGATATTCATCAGGATCATAGGGTTCTGGCAGAAGATCCGGATAGACATCCTCAAGCTCATCCTTGTTGCTGGTGCTTGATTTGCTGTCGGCTCCGAAGAGTCCTGCAGGAAGAGATAACAGAAGAATAAGCAGCAGTGCCAGAGTCCTTCTCATACGTTGTATTGACGCGCTCCAAACAGTTTGGTTCCGATGCGGATTATGGTGGATCCTTCCTCGATGGCAATGTCGAAGTCGGAGGACATGCCCATGGAAAGCTCTTTAATCTTCAGATCAGGATGGCGGACATCCACTGCATTGAAAAGCTTAACCAGATGGCGGAAAGCACCACGTACAGTGTCCCGTCCCTCCTGGGTGTTCAGGTCTGCATAGAGCGGACCTACGGTCATAAGACCCCGGATGTTGATATTGGGAAGCTCCCTGATTTTATCAATGGCGGCAAAGAAGTCGTCCTCGGATGTGAAGCCGCTCTTGGAGGCCTCCTCCGCTGTGTTGTACTCAAGGAGAATATCAATCTTCTTGTTGAACTCCTGGCAGTATTTGTTCACCGCAACTGCTGTGTCGTACTTGTCGATGGAGTCGATGGAGGAAGCGTATTTAACCGCATCCTTTGCCTTGTTTCTCTGCAGATGGCCAATAAGGTGCACCTCGCCATCAGTATAGAAATTTGCAAACTTCTCTGAAAGCTCGTTCACCCTGTTCTCACCGAAAAGACGCTGGCCTGTCTTATATGCGGCCTCCACATATTCATAGGGCTTGGTCTTGGTCACGCACATAAGGCGCACATCCCTTTCCTTCCGGCCGGCCCTGGCTGCAGAAGCAGCAAGCTGCTCCAGAACCTGATCTATATTTCCTTTGATCTCTTGATAAAGCTGTTCATCCATAGCAGTAACCTCTTAATCGAATTGTAAGTCCTAACAGAAAGATTTTCAAGTCTCTGCCAGGAGATGCATAAACTCATCCTCATCCACAATGACAGTGACTCCATTGGCCCGTGCCTTGTCCAGCTTGCTTCCCGTATCTGCTCCTGCAAGAAGATGAGTTGTCTTGCCTGTGACCTGGGAGACCACCCTGCCGCCCCGCTTCTCTATCTCATCTGCCGCCAGAGTACGGGGCTTGAAGTTTATAAAGCTGCCGGTGATGCACCAGGACTGTCCCTGGAATTTATTGTTTATAAGCTCCTTCTGGAGTGGCGCCTCCTGCTGGAACTTAAGGCCTGCCTGACGCAGTGCCTCTATCTGCTCACGGAGCGCAGGAGATGAGAATTCTTTTATCAGGATCTGGGCAGTCTTCTCCCCTATTCCCTCGAAGGAGGTGAGGCGTTCTATATCCCCCGAGTCCACCACCTCATAAAGCTTGTCTATGGAATCGATGCCGTTTTTGATGAGAATCTCGCTCACCTTGTTGCCTATCTCGGGAATTCCCAGGGAAGAGAGAACCTTGAGATATTCGGTTTCTTTGCTTTTCTCAAGCCCTTTGATGATAAGGTCCACCTTCTTGTCACCGAAGCCCGGGTAATCCTTAAGGCGATGGAAATCAAAGGTGTAGAGCTCCTGGATGCTGTGGACAAAGCCATTGTCCACCAGGAATTCAATGGTCTCGCTTCCCAATGTCTCTATATCCATCTGCGCGACAGATGCAAAGAAGATGATCTGTCCTTTGACCCGGGCGCTGCACTGCAGGTTTTTGCAGAAGTGGTGGGCACCATCCAGCACAAGTGCACTGCCGCAGACCGGACAGGTGGAGGGCATTTTCCATACCGGGTTTCCCACCTCGTTCTTCTCCACCACAGCCTCCACCGCAGGAATCACATCACCCCGCTTGGAAACTGTCACCTTGTCCCCCACCGCCAGTTCCAGCATGTCGATATAATCCTGGTTGTGGAGTGTCACATTGGAGACAGTGGAACCGCTCACCACCACAGGCTCTATCCTGGCCACCGGGGTGATGCGGCCGGTACGTCCAACCTGCACATCGATGCCTTTGACTACAGAGATGCCCTCCGGAGCCTGGAACTTGTAGGCGATGGCCCACCGCGGATGATGGCCGGTGTAGCCCAGTTCCTCCCGCATCTTTATATCATTCAGCTTGATAACAAGGCCGTCTATTTCGTATGGAAGGCTCTTCCGCTCCTCCCGCTCTTTCTCTATGTAGTCTGCAATAGCCTGGGAATCCCCTGCCGAGAACAGTGTAGTCCTGCTGTTCACCTTGAACCCAAGCTCCCTCAGACGGTCAAGTACCTGCCTATGGGTGGCAAGAGTATCCTTCTCAGGGAAAAATCCTTCGTAGATAAAGCTGTCCAGTGGTATCTCCCCTGCCTCGGAGCTCTTCTGCCTGCGGAGTGTGCCGGAAGCTAAGTTCCGGGGGTTTGCATAGGGTACAGCCAAGCGGTCATTCACCAGGGAGAAAGCCTCCAAGGGCAGATATATCTCCCCCCGGGCTGTCAGGTCCACAGGCCGGGTAAGCTTAAGGGGTATGCTCTTCACTGTCTTCACATTGGCTGTCACATCGTTGCCCACAAAGCCGTTGCCACGGGTTGCAGCCTGTACCAGAAGGCCATCCTTATAGGTCAGGACTATTGAGACTCCGTCTATTTTCTCTTCAGCTATGAACTCTGCCCTGCCGCAGTTTCTCTCTGTCTTGGTGACCCAGTTCATAAGCTCATCCTTGGAATGGGTCTTGTCCAGGCTTAAGACAGGGATAGCATGAACCACCTCGGCAAAATCAGCTTCCAGGTCGGAACCGACACGGAGAGTTGGAGAATCGGGTTTCTTGAACTCCGGATACTGATTCTCCAATGCCTGAAGCTCGTCAAAAAGGCGGTCGTATTCAGCATCTGAGACAGAGGGACGGGACTGTACATAATACTCATTCTGATACCTGCGCAGCAGGTCTGAAAGCTCGGCTATACGGGCTTCCGGGCCTTCCTTTACAGGCTTCTGAGGAACTTCATTGTCAAAATCAAAAAGCAGCTCGCTCATTTAAAAGCTGGCAAAGGCATCTGGGAACCCTGCGTCCCTGAAATCGCCCAGGACATCCTCTTTGTCTGCCACAGGAGCCGGTCCTGCCAATACCCGGTAGCCCACATAGGTGGTCATCTCCTTGCTGACTATAAGGACTGGGTAGCTGGTCTGAACTGTATAAGCAATCTGCTCTGCGTTATCCAGACTGGAGAAGAATCCAAGCTGCACATAGAAGGTGCCGGCCGGCTTTGGCAGGCTCTTGCCCACTGTCTCGGCAGAGACATATCTGGCAGCGGTCTGGTCCACATCGTCAGCTGCTATGAAGGCCACCACCTTATCCTTGATGTTCTCGAACACAGCTCCCTCTTCTTCCTGAGGAGCTGCTGCCCTAGGAACAGCGGAAGGTCTCACTGCAGGGGCAGGAGCACTTTTCTGTGCCAGAGCCTGGGTCTGAGCCGGTGCAGCAGCCGGGGCTTTTTCTTTAGCTACCTCGACTCCATCTGGAAGAAGCTGATAGTTCTTCTTTGCCACAGGGACAATCTTGTCCTGCTGCTTCTCAGGCTTAGCCGCAGATGCGGCACGGATTACAGAAACCTGCACCACCGCGCTGTTCTTGCGCTTTATTCCAATCTTCAATGCAGCATCATAGGAGAGCACCATGAAGGAATCAGATTTGTCCACAATGTAGACATCAACTGATTTGCTGTTGGACTTGTTTGTAACCTTTACTATGCTCCCTACAGCAATAGTGTCAGAAGCACCATAGTAGCCCCGGTCTGGGAACAGACCGGCTGGACACATCACTGCATCACCCTCCTGCACAGCTTCGTCAGCAGACAGGAAACCACAACATAATACTAGTAGAATACATATAATAAAAGCAGTTGATTTTTTCATATAACTCTCCGATAATAGTATAAAGCAAAAACCGCTTTTTAACAAGCGAGGATATTATGGAAAGAATAAGGATTTTTGACACCACACTCCGGGACGGCGAACAGGCCCCCGGCGCAGCTATGAGCCCAGAGCAGAAACTGGACATAGCAGAACAGCTGGCAAAGCTGGGTGTGGACAATATAGAGGCAGGATTTCCGGTCTCGTCACCGGTGCAGATGAAGGCAGTCAAGCTGATTGCCGAAAAGGTGCGCACCACAGGTGTATCTGCCCTTGCCCGTGCACTGACCGCCGATATCGATGCAGCTGCAGAAGCTCTCAAGGGAGCGGCAAATCCTCTTATCCATACCTTTATTGCAACCTCTCCTATCCACATGATGTACAAACTCAAGAAAAGCGAGGATGAGGTTCTTTCCATGGCAGCAAAGGCTGTCCGCTATGCCCGCAGGTTCACAGATCAGGTGGAGTTCTCTCCCGAGGATGCCACCAGGAGCAACCCGGAGTTCCTCTTCAGAGTGCTTGAGAAAGTCATCAACGCAGGAGCCAGGATCATCAATATCCCCGACACAGTGGGCTATACCACACCATCGGAATTCTACGC
Source organism: Spirochaetia bacterium (assembly GCA_017535435.1). GTDB lineage: Bacteria > Spirochaetota > Spirochaetia > CADAEX01 > CADAEX01 > CADAEX01. Next base: position 14,921 of record JAFXTY010000011.1, read on the forward strand.
CCTTATCCAGGCTATCAAGGGAAATGTGCCCAACATAGACAAAGTAATCCTCTCTGTACACTGCCATAACGACATGGGATTGGCAATCGCCAACACAATATCGGGCATCCAGGCTGGAGCACGGCAGGCCGAGGTTACAGTGAACGGTATCGGAGAGCGGGCCGGCAACGCCTCCCTTGAAGAGCTGGCCATGGTGTTCAACGTACGCAAGGATCTGCTCCACTTCTCCACAGGTATAAACACAAAGCAGATCTACAACACATCGCGGCTGGTGGCAAACACCATCAACTACCCTGTTCCCAAGAACAAGCCTGTAGTGGGCGAGAACATATTTGCCCACGAGTCCGGAATCCATCAGGATGGAGTTATCAAGAACCGGGAGACCTACGAGATCATGTCCCCCGAATCCATAGGAAAAGACCACAACGATATAGTGCTGGGACGCCACTCAGGCATAAGCGGCTTCAAGAAGCGGGTACGGCAGCTGGGCTTCAAGCTCACCTCCGATGAATTCAAGAAGATATATCCTGTGCTTCTGAAGACAGCAGACTCCAAGACCGAGGTCTTTGACGAAGATATAATAGCAATTGTAAACGATGAGCTGGGAAAGAAGACCGATACCATGCGGATGAAATATTTCAGCATCCTTTCGGGCAACTCAGGAATATCCACTGCAACTGTTGAGATAGAGGATGCAAATGGCACAAAGCAGGAAGCAGCTATAGGCGATGGCCCTATCTCGGCTGTGTTCAACGCCATAGACCGGGTGACCGGGCTCCATGCGGTCCTGGAAGAATTCCTTATCCAGGCAGTAAGTCCAAGCCGTCTGGCAGTAGGAGAGGCTTCGGTAGTCATCAATGTGGATGGAAGAAAATTCTCAGGTAAAGGTGCTTCCACCAACATTCTTGAGGCAAGCGCCAAGGCATATCTGAGTGCCCTGAACAAATCCAAGATAAGCAGTGAGAGCGAGGCAGAATGAAAAAGATAGAACTCTTTGACACCACACTCCGGGACGGAATCCAGGGAATAGACATCAACTTCAGCCTGGCAGACAAGATTCTGGCCACCCGCAAGCTGGATGACCTGATGATAGATTTCATCGAAGGGGGTTTCCCCTCCTCCAACAAGAAGGATGCCCTCTATTTCGAGCGGATGAAGAAGATCAAGCTGAATCATGCAAAGGTGGTTGCCTTCGGCTTTACAAAGAACCCTAAGGATAAGACTGAAAAAGATCCTCACCTGCAGTCTCTGCTGAAGGCAGAAACTGAATATGTGACCCTGGTGGGGAAAGCATCCAGGGCCCATGCCGAGAAAGTCCTGGGGGTAGACCCGGAGAAAAACCTGGAGATGATTTTTGAATCTGTCAAGTTCCTGGCCGATCATGGATGCAAAGTCATCTTCGACCTGGAGCACTTCTTCGACGGCCTATTGGTGGACAGGGAGTATACCCTGAAGACCATGGATATAGCAAAAGAGGCCGGGGCTGTGCGGCTTGTCATGTGTGACACCAACGGCGGAATCCTCCCTATGCAACTGCATAAGACCCTCTCCAATATCAAGCTGAAAAAGTATCCTCCTATCGGAGTTCATTTCCACAACGACTGCGGCACTGCTGTAGCCAATTCCCTCACTGCCATAGAGTTTGACAATATCGACCATGTGCAGGGAACCATAAACGGCTGGGGGGAGCGGTGCGGAAACACCAACCTGTGCGTCCTGGCACCGGATATCTGTCTGAAGACCATGAATACAGTGAATGTGGCAGACCGGCTCCACCTTATGACCCACACTTCCCGCTACTTCTTCGAGCTGGCCAACATACTGCCGGACAAGCGGCAGCCCTATGTGGGCGAGGCAGCCTTCAGCCATAAGGCAGGGCTCCATACCGATGTTGTCCTTAAATCAGGCAACCTTATAGAGCACGTCTCTTCATCTGCCGTGGGAAACTACCGCCAGATACTCCTTTCCGAGCTTTCCGGCAAATCCACAGTACTGGCAAAGATGAAGAAGTTCGGCGACTTCAACAAGAACAGCCCTGAGGTGCAGAAGGTGCTCAAGTTGCTGAAGAGCAAAGAGGCTGCAGGTTACGAATACGAAGCTGCAGAGGCCTCATTCATGCTTCTCATCGCCAAGTGCCTTAAGAAGTACAAGCCTTTCATGGAGCTCAATAACTATCATCTGGAATCCTTCAAGACAGGAGAAGCTCCTGCCAAGACCGTGGCCCGGGTGTTCATGACCACAGCCACCAAGAATGTCATGGGAGCAGGAATCAGCGTAGGTCCTGTGGATGCCCTGAATGTGGCGCTTCAGGGAGCACTGCAGCCCCTCTACCCGTTCCTCAAGAGCATCTCCCTTATCGACTACAAGGTAAGAATCTACGACCCGCAGTCTGCCACAGCGGCCAAGGTAAGGGTACTTATCCGCTCCTCCGACAAGAGGCAGGAATGGGATACAATAGGTGTTTCAGAGAATATAATCGAGGCTTCCTGGGAAGCAATGGTGGACAGCCTGGATTATTATTATAATTTTTTAAAAGATAAAGACTGTTGACAATTATTTGTCAATTATGTAATGTTAATTGTCTTTGCCCGGTGGTGTAATTGGCAACACACGAGATTCTGGCTCTTGCATTTGGGGTTCAAGTCCCTACCGGGCAGCTAGAAATTGATGGTCCCCTCGTCTATTGGTTAGGACATGAGATTCTCATTCTTAAAAGAGGGGTTCGACTCCCCTGGGGACTATCTTTTTTATTTTCTCGCCAAAGGAGAATATAATGAAGAAATTAATCGGACTTATAACCATTATCTTTACACTTTCAATTCTTACACCAACATTTGCATTTTCTGAGGAGCAGAGCAAGGCAAAGAAGTTCTGGCTTCAGACAAAGGAAAGCGTGAAGCAGGCTGGTCAGGACATCAAAGAAGGCACCAAGAAGGCTGGTAAAGAGATAAAAGAAGGCGGCAAGGACGCTGGAAAACAGGTTGGCGACAAGGCTAAGTCAGAAGAGAAGAAAGGCGAAGCTAAAGCCAAGAAAGACATAAACGACGCCAAGAAAGAATTCAGCAACTGATCTTGAACTTCTACAACTCACTTATTGATTCACTTCAAACCAAACCATTCATTCTAGGAGAAGGGCTTAAAAGTCATTTCTCAGTACTGATGCCCTTCATAGGCAAGGAGAAAGATACCCTGCTCTTCGAGCTGAGGGCCAAAGGAATACGGCAATCCGGCGAAATCTGTTTCCCCGGCGGCATGGTGGAGCCAGGAGAGACCCCAGTAGAATGTGCAATCCGTGAATGCGCCGAAGAGCTGGGGATAGAATATTCCCAAATCGAAATTACTGCAAAAGCAGGCTGCATCGTTTCCCATCGGGATGCCATAATCCATGTATTCATCGGTGTACTGAATATAGAAAGCCCGGCAGAGACAGAACCCAACAAAAAAGAGGTGGCAGAGCTCTTCGCAGTGCCTTCCTCCTTCTTCACAGAGACAAAACCAGATATATACCAGGTGGATTCCTTCACCGAAACCGGCAACTTTCCTGTCAAGGAGCTTAAGCTGCCCAAACGGTACTATGGCACCTGGTCCAATGGAAAGCGGAATATCTATGTCTACAAGTATGGCGATAAAATCATCTGGGGACTTACCGCCGCAATACTCTATGAACTGATCAGTCTCTTGTGAGGCTGTGATATTTGATTCTGTGGGGCTGGTCCGCATCCAGTCCAAGCCTCTTCTTCTTATTCTCCTCATACTCCGAGAAGTTGCCCTCGAACCAGAACACTTTGCTGTCACCCTCGAAAGCCAGGATATGGGTGCAGATACGGTCCAGGAACCACCGGTCATGGCTTATTACTATGACACAGCCGGCAAAGTTCAGGATTCCTTCCTCCAGAGCCCGCATGGTGTTTACATCAAGGTCGTTGGTAGGCTCGTCCAGAAGCAGCACATTGGCCCCCTCTTTAAGCATCATGGCAAGCTGCACACGGTTCCGCTCACCTCCGGAAAGAACGCCAGTAAGCTTCTGCTGGTCTGCGCCCGAGAAGTTGAACCGGGCCACATAAGCCCGGGCATTGATCTCCCTATTGCCCAGTTTGATTATCTCGTTGCCGCCGGAGATAACATCGTAGATTGATTTCTTTGGATCCACCTTCTCACGGGTCTGCTCCACATAGGCAAGCTTTACGGTCTCCCCCACAGAGATTGTACCTGAATCGGGCTTCTCCTGCCCTGTTATCATCTTGAAGAGTGTGGTCTTACCTGCTCCGTTAGGGCCGATTACACCGATTATTCCACCGGCAGGAAGGTTGAAGCTCATGTTCTCCACCAGCACTCTGTCACCGAAGCTCTTGGTCACATTCTCGGCAACAATCACCTTGTCACCAAGTCGTGGACCTGCAGGAATGTAGATCTGGAGATCCTTGTCCCGCTTCTCACTCTCCTGCTTAAGGAGGTTCTCGTATGCGTTGATTCTGGCCTTGGATTTATCGTGCCGTCCCTTAGGGCTCATATGGATCCACTCAAGCTCTCTCTTAAGAGTCTTCTGACGCTCGGTCTCCTGCTTCTCCTCCAGTGCCAGGCGCTTCTCCTTCTGCTCAAGCCAGGATGAGTAGTTGCCCTTCCATGGAATTCCCTTGCCCCGGTCAAGCTCAAGAATCCAGCCTGCAACATTGTCCAGGAAGTACCGGTCGTGGGTTACTGCTATAACTGTACCTTCGTACTGCTGCAGATGGTGCTCAAGCCAGGCCACAGTCTCGGCATCCAGGTGGTTGGTAGGCTCGTCCAGGAGCAGGATGTCAGGCTTCTGCAGCAAAAGGCGGCACAGGGCAACACGGCGTTTCTCACCGCCGGAGAGGACTGCGATCTTAGTATCCTCAGGTGGACACCGGAGGGCATCCATAGCCAGCTCCAGCTTGGAATCCAAGTCCCAAGCACCTATGCTGTCCAGCTTCTCCTGAACCTCTCCCTGCCGTGCCAGGAGCTTATCCATCTCGTCGTCTGTCATCTCCTTGCCGAAGGATTCGTTTATCTCGTCATATTCCTTAAGGAGTGCAACTGTCTCGGCAACTCCCTCCTGAACCACTTCCTTCACAGTCTTTTCAGGGTCCAGCTTAGGCTCCTGCTCCAGGTATCCGATGGTATAGCCGGGAGCCACCACAGTCTCGCCGTTGAACTCCTTGTCCACTCCGGCAAGTATTTTAAGGAGGGATGATTTACCGGCGCCGTTTAAGCCCAGCACACCGATCTTTGCTCCGTAGAAATAGGAAAGATAGATATCCTCAAGAATCTTCTTCTGGTTGTATGATTTGCTCACCCTGATCATCGAATAGATGATTTTGTTCTCTTCTGTTGCCATAGCTTCTCCTTTTGGTCAGATTGAAAGGTCAGTTATCTTAAAACCTTTCTCCTTGATGAACGATTTCTCTTTCTTGACAGCCTGCCTGCCGGCGATTGTCACCAGTGCAGCCTTCTCTGACGCACTTCTAAGAGCGGCAGCTGATTCCATTATATCACGGACTGTGAGTTTCTGCAGTATTTCACGCCGTTTTTTCTTAAGTTCCCAGGTAAGACCCTTCATATCCCGCACGCACTCCTCAAGAGCCTTGGCTCCCGGTGTCTTGGGCTTAAGATCCCTCCCCACCATGGTGATGATGGCCTGATCCAGGATGTTCTCCGGGATGCCATGCTCTGCTGTGTACTCAAGGGACTGGATGAAAGCCTTGAAGGTTTTCTCCAGGGATGGATCTCTGTAAGAGGTGAATAGGAAAAGATGGTCTATGAAGTCTGACATGGCAGCGACACCATAGGCTCCGCCAGCCATCCGCACAGTCTCCCAGAGCCGTCCTGTGGTAAGGACATGAGAAAGGATTGCCTCTGCCACCATATCCATATTCTTTGCCTTCTCCTGAACCCTGAAGGCCATGGAGTTGTAGTTCACCATAGCACTGGTGGTGTAGCAGTCTGACTGAAGTTCAGGGGCAAAAGGCTTTGCCGATGGAACAAGGCCGGATTTCTCGGGCTTGATCAGTGTATCAAGGTATGATACATACCCTTCCATATCCCAGTCAGATGAGGCTGCGATGCTTATTATCCTGTTCTGGCTGAAAATATATTTCTGGAGAGAGAGGAGCTTTTCTGCCACCTCTTTCATCTGCGACTCATTGTCTGTATCAAGACTCTCAAGGAAAGCAAGCTGAGGCAGTCCGCTCCACAGGGCAGTCATGTGGGAGGACTCGGAGAACTTCCCGGTGGCAGACATCATAGCTATGTTGTTGCCGTTGTCCAGGATCTCCTCTTTCAGGTCGTTGCGCATGCTTGTTATGACAGTCTTTACCCGCTCCAGGTCAGTCACCAGACCCTGCTGTGCCATCTGCATTATGAACTTGGCAGCATCATAGGTCTTCTCCTCCAGGGAGGCAAAATGCATTATAAGACGCTTAAGAACAGGTGCATCCAGGCAGGGCTCGCAGAAGGTGGTTATGAACCAGCTGCCGGCCAGGGTATCCATTCTGGAGGCAACTTCGTAGTATGGCATTCCCGGGAGGCCCACCTCCTCAAGAAGACCGTTCAGGAGAGGCATATAGATAAGCTGCTCGTCCCCCAGGGCAGAGGCATCGAAGAAGAGGTCGGTGTAGACTATACCGCCAGTGAAGACTTGCTTTTTGTAGATGGTATTTCCATTTCTGACTTCTTTTACAAAGTCAGGTTTCTCCACATCGAAGGGGATATCGGCTTTGTGCAGGACTGGTATTTTCTTAAGATTATCCAGGCTGTCGGTGCTCTTCTTGTAGGCCTCGAACAGAGCGGTGTCGGCATCCGATACCTCCCCGCCCGGAAGCCGTTCCTGGGGCTTGGGCCCCGGGAACACAGAGACGACGCTGCGGTGGCGGTTTGCTATAAGCTCGCTCTCTATGAACTTGTTGAAAAGCCAGCCGTCGGCCTGGTACGCAGCCTTCAGCCGCCCCAGCGCCGCCTCTGTGCACAGCGTTGCTGTGGGGCTTCCGGTGTAGAGCCAGCCCGGCATTATGCGTCCCAGGAGCACCATGCCGAACCGCACCTTCAGCTCCTTCATGCGGAAATCTGCCTTGCTAAGGGCTGCCTCTACCAGCGCCTTGTCTATCGGTTTTGCAGCTATGTCCTTAAGCTGCTCCTCTATAAAGCTCTCGAACTCGTCTACCCGATCCTTCTCTATTCCCCGGACACCCACATTGAATATAGTCTGCCGTATGCCGGAATAGACACCGGTGACAGAGGCCACATCCTCGGCAATGTCAGATTCCACAATGCGCCTGTACAAGAGGGATGAGGGGTTGTCCAGCAGTATGTCGGAAAGAATCCGGGCCCTCAGCATATAGTCCACATCAATGGATTCGCCGCAGAGCCAGTTCACCGATGCGCTGCCTGATGCATCCTCAGAGGCCTGGCAGGTGGTGTCAAACCGGAAAGGTTTATCATATTTTTTCTGCAGGGGGACACAGTCAGTCGCCCCGGTGTCAGAATCAAAGCGGTAGAGGAACTCCTTCTCCAGAAACTCAAGCTGCTTCTCTGTATCAATGTTTCCATACAGGAAGATACGGCAGTTGGATGGGCTGTAATACTTTTTATGGAAAGCCAGGAAACGGTCGTATGTCAGCTCTGTTATAGAGTCGGGAACACCGCCAGAATCGTACTGGTAGGCTGTATCTGGGAACAATGTGCGCCGGGAATATTCATCCAGCACAGCGGCAGGATCGCTGTAACTTCCCTTCATCTCGTTGTATACAATCCCCTGCCACTCCAGCTTACCGTCGGGATTCTTCTCAAGGCGGATTCCCTCCTGCATGAAAGTCTCTTTCCGTAGAAGCGGGAAGAAAACTGCATCGCCATACACCTTCATCAGGTTGAAGTAATCCTTCTCCACCACGGTGGAGGCCGGATACACGGTGCGGTCAGGATATGTCATGGCATTCAGGAATGTGTATACGCTCCCTTTCAGAAGCTGGAGGAACGGATCTTTCACAGGAAAGTTCTCAGAGCCGGCCAGCACCGAATGCTCCATTATGTGGGCAGTGCCGCAGTTGTCAGAAGCCGGAGTCTGGAATATGAAAGCGAACAGATTCTCCGAGTCTGAGTTTTTGACATGGAAGACCTGACATCCTGTCCGCTTGTGCTTATAGTAATAGCCGGTTGAGTTGTACTCCGGCAGGTCAGTTGTCGAAATAAGGTTGAATGTATCGGAAATGCTCATGTATTAATTATATCAGATTATTTGATTTTCTCAAAGTGCTGGTAATCCTTGAAAAGCTTGTACCCCTCCACATCAATATGCATAAAACTTTTTCACATAACCTACCTGGAGTTGGCCAGATAAACTCCGGCAAGAATAATCACAGTGCCGATAATCTGCATCAAAGTAAAGCTCTCGTGCAGAACCAGCACACCTGCAACTATAGAAACTACAGTGGAGATTCCAACAAAAGTATTGGTCCGGCTGGCCCCTATGCTCCCTATGGCAGCATTGTACAGTATAAAGCCCAGCACCGAGCAGCCCGCAGCCAGGAAAAGGACTGCAGTGATAAAGCCTGGCTCAGAGAACGGCAGCAGGAAAAGCCTTGAAAGATTTCCCCTGGATGCCCCTTCCAGTACAGCACACAGCGAGAACACAACAAAGCCCACAATCACCATTCCATAGGTCTTCTCCACAGCGGTAAGAGAGCTGGCTTTCTCCGAGTATGCAGAGAAGAGTCCGCATCCCACCACAGTAAGAGTGAGCATGCAGTAACCGAAGGGAGAGAAGGATGCCTCAAGTCCCTTGGCCCATACACATACCAGCACACCTGACACAGTTATGCACACACCCATAACCTGTACCTTCAAAGGCTTTTTCTTCAGCACCAGTCCTGAGGCCACAAGGGCTGCCACCGGTATGCAGGCCAGGAATGCGCCGCTCTCCGACGCAGTGGTTGCATTGATTCCAGTTCCCTCGCAATAGAAATAGATCAATGGAGAGAAAAGGACAAAAGGAAAGAAATCCTTGATATTTTCTTTTTTAATATGAACCGGAAAAACTTTGAACAGAACAAGAAGGGAAAAAATAACCGCACCGGAGAAAAAGCGCCAGCTTAAAAGCTCCAGCACGGTTACATCTGCAGTGATATGTTTGGTGAACAGATAGCTTAAGCCGAAAAGTGTCTCGCACCCAAGGGCGCTCAGACAGCCAAGCAGCTTTCTTCTGTCCATCCTGCCTGATTATTTCTCAGCGATCAGCAGAGTCTTGGCATCCAGCATCAGCTTGATGTCGTCGGTTACATCGCCGCCCTCGTCCTTGACAACCTTCATCTGAATCACATCGTTCTTGAACCGCAGGGAGATGATGATGTCCACATCATCCTTGAACTTTGTAAGCTCAACCGGGAAGTCGTTGGCATCGAAGATGACATCGTCTGCCTTAAGTGATGCGCTGATCCAGATCTCAACATTCATCTTCTTCGCAAAATCCTTGAGAAGGTCCAGATCTGCTTTGGTTGCCTTCTGGAAGTTGTAGCCGTCCACGATGATGGTGTCGGCCTTGAAGTTGCCTGGCCCGATCATTGCCTCAAGGCTTGCCAGGATCTGCTTGTCAACAATTCCATCCTGTACAAAGCTCATGATGACACGGTTCTTCATAGCCTCTTCCCTGAGCTCTGCCACATTCTCAACCTTCTTGGCAGCTGCCAGCTCGTTGAAAAGATCCTCGTACCAGCTGATGATGTAGTCGGTGCGCTTGGAGAATGAGACATGGAGCACCTGCTTTCCCTCAAGCAGCTTCTCAATGGCGATATGAACAAGACATGCTGTCTTTCCCACACCCTTCTTGGATGCGATGACAGTGACCTTGCCTTTATCCAGTCCCCCCTTCACGCTCTCTTCAAGAACACGCAGCGGGCTTTTGCTTGTAAGTTTAGATTTATCCATAGCTCTTCTCCTTATTTTTTATTCTGTTCCTGATACTTCTTGATAAGCTCGTCAGAAACAGACTTTGGAACCTTTCCATACTTCTGGAATTCCATGGTAAACTCAGCCTTTCCCTGAGTAAGGGAACGGAGAACTGTTGAATATCCGAACATCTCGGAGAGCGGGACCTCTGCATCCACATGGCAGATAGCGCCGTCCTCAACTGATGATACAATCATACCGCGCCGCTGGTTGATGCTGGCGAAGATATTGCCCTGGAACTCTGTAGGACCTTCCACAGAAACCTTCATGATAGGCTCCATGATCTCCGGAGCAGCCTTCATATAAGCTTCCTTGAATGCGCCCATAGCAGCAAGCTGGAATGCCATATCGGAGGAGTCCACAGGGTGGGACTGACCGTCGTTAACAGTAACCTTGACGCCAACAACAGGGAACTTGATCAGCTGACCTTTTGCAAGGGAAGCCTGGAAACCTTTGTCTACAGCAGGGATGTACTCGGTAGGAATCTTTCCTCCCTTTACCTCGTTGACGAACTCGTAGTTCTTGCCCTCTTCTGCAAGCGGCTCGATGAATCCGCATACCTTACCATACTGACCTGAACCACCGGACTGCTTCTTGTGTGTGTACTCGAAATCTGCCCGCTTGGTGATAGTCTCGCGGTAAGCAACCTGAGGTGCACCTGTGGTGACCTCGGCCTTGTACTCTCTCTTCATTCTCTCTACATATACATCAAGGTGAAGCTCGCCCATACCGGAGATGATGGTCTCGTTGGATTCCTCATCCACATAGCAGCGGAATGTAGGGTCTTCCTTGGTGAACCGGTTGATAGCCTTTGCCATGTTGTCTGCAGCCTTCTTGTCCACCGGCTTGATGGAGAGGGAGATAACTGCGTCTGGAACATACATGGATGTCATGGAGTAGTTGAGGGATGGATTACAGAATGTGTCACCGGAAGCGCAGTCAACACCGAACAGTGCCACGATGTCTCCGCAGCCTCCTTCACTGATATCTTCCATAGTGGAAGCGTGCATCCTGATAAGACGGCCGACCTTGAATTTTTTCTTGGATCTTGTGTTATAAAGCTCGTCGCCTTTCTTGATCACACCCTGATAGATTCTGATGTATGTAAGCTGGCCATACTGTCCGTCCTCAAGCTTGAATGCAAGGGCTACAGTAGGCATCCTTGGATCTGACTTAAGGATGATCTCCTTCTCGTTGTCATCCAGGTCAAGGGCTGTGTTCTCAACATCCTCCGGAGCAGGCAGATAGCGCACTACTGCGTCTAGAAGAGGCTGGATACCCTTGTTCTTATATGCGGATCCCATGAATACAGGAACCAGTTCCCGTGCCAGAACACCTTTGCGCACTGCATCGTGGATCATATCCTGTGGAATATCCTCGCCGTTAAGGTATGCTTCTGCAAGCTCGTCAGAGAACATGGAAGCTGCATCAAGCATAAGCTCACGCTTCTCCTCGGCTTCTGCCTTGAGGCTTTCAGGAATATCCTCCTCTACAACATCAAGACCGTTGTCTCCGCGGAAGTAGATAGCCTTCATCTTGACAAGGTCGACAACACCCTCAAGCTTGTCCTCAAGTCCTATTGGAATCTGCATGAGCACAGAGTTGAGGCCCAGCTTGTCGTGGAGCTGCTCCTTTACCTTGTATGGGTTCGCACCGGTTCTGTCGCACTTGTTCACAAATGCCAGGCGTGGAACCTTGTACCGCTTGAGCTGACGGTCTACTGTGATAGACTGTGACTGAACACCACCTACAGAACAGAGGACCAGGATAGCTCCATCCAGTACTCTGAGGGAACGCTCAACCTCTACAGTGAAGTCTACGTGGCCCGGGGTGTCGATTACGTTGATAGGGGTACCTTTCCATACTACGTTGGTTGCGGCAGATGCAATGGTGATTCCTCTCTCACGCTCCAGCTCCATGGAGTCCATGGTGGCACCTACGCCGTCCTTTCCATGCACCTCGTGGATTGCGTGTATCTTGTTGCAATAGAAGAGGATACGCTCAGAAAGAGTTGTCTTTCCGGAATCGATATGCGCACTAATACCGATGTTTCTTAATTTTTTCTCAAGATCCATAATTATTTCCTTTATCGCAAAATAATACAAATTCTACAAGGTTTTTGCAATATATATATTGATATTTTTAAGTACAAAAAATATAGTGACATTACACTTTTAGAATGGAGATAGATATGTTTGTAGTTTGCCTTGACCTTGAGGGAGTCCTTGTACCAGAAATATGGATCAATGTGGCCGAGAAGACCGGGATAGAGAAGCTCAGACTCACCACCCGCGACATTCCCGACTATGATGTTCTTATGAAAGGAAGAATCGAGATTCTCAAGGAACATGGCCTTGCACTCAAGGATATCCAGGACGTGATCGCCACAATGAAGCCCCTGGATGGCGCCAAGGCATTCATGGACGAGCTCCGCTCATTCACCCAGGCAGTGATCCTCTCCGACACCTTCGACCAGTTTGCACAGCCCCTTATGAAGCAGCTGGCATGGCCTACAATTTTCTGCAACACACTGATTGTGGACGACAAGAATATGATAACCGGCTACAAGCTGCGCCAGAAGGATGGTAAGAAGCATGCGGTGGAAAGCTTCCACTCCATGAACCTTAAAGTGTTTGCCTCCGGCGATTCCTACAATGACCTTTCCATGATAAAAGAGGCTGACGGCGGAATGCTGTTCTGCCCTCCGCAGAAGATTGTTGACGAGAACCCCACTATCGGCGTTGCCCGCAACTACGATGAACTTTTAGCTGGA
>JAFXTY010000012.1 GCA_017535435.1 Spirochaetia bacterium
ACAGTTTAAAGAAAGTTCTTATAGTTTGCAATTATAACAAGGAAGGGGCCGGCCGTATCGCAATGGATATGGAGAAATACCTGATGGCCAGGGACTATTCTGTCACCGTGATCCGCAACAGCCAGCTGGACCACTACCGGGTGGGCAGCCAGTTCTCCCTTCTTGTGACACTTGGTGGAGACGGCGCTGTGCTTGCAGCCGCCCGTAAAGCAGCTCCTTACGATATTCCCATCCTTGCCATCAACTTCGGTACTATCGGGTTCATGACCGAGGTGGAGAAGGAGCAGTGGGAGAGCGCCCTGGAGAGCTTTGTGAACGGCACCTATGTATGCCGCCAGCACACTATGCTGGATGTCTCTGTAATCAGAGGCGGCGAGACTGTGGCTCATGGCCTTGTGCTGAACGAGGGAGTTATCAACTGCCCGGACACAAGGACAGTGCGTCTTACTGTGGATATTGATGATGAGCAGCTGGGACGCTATATGGCCGACGGCCTTATTGTCTCCACAACAACCGGCTCGACTGCCTATTCATCGGCAGCAGGAGGGCCTATTGTCTATCCTGATATGGATACAATAATCCTTTCTCCTATCTGTCCGTACTCCTTCATTGTGCGGCCTATTGTGGTCTCTCCCGAGAAGACAATCACTATTAACCTGGAGGCGCGGAATAGCAATATCATCCTGGCTCTGGACGGCCAGACCACTATCTCAATCAGGAATACCGATAAAATCATATTCAAGAAAAGCATCTGCAGGGCAAGTGTAATCACCCTGCCAGGCAGCGAGAAACGGTTCTTCTTCAAATTCCGGGAGCGGATGAGTCTCCATGGAGCTGACTGATGATTGATGAGATAGCTCTCCGTAACTTTGCGCTGGTGGAGGAGTGCACCATCAGCTTCACCGAAGGGCTCAACATTCTATCTGGCGAGACTGGTGCGGGAAAATCCATAATCGCTTCCTCTGTGGCGATGCTATGTGGCTGCAAGGGCGATGCCAAGATGGTGCGGACCGGCTGTGACGAATGCCAGATAACAGGACGCTTTTTCTCCCAGAACCAGGAAGTCCTTTCCTGGCTCAAGGAACACGATATAGAAGATGATGACGGCTCTGTCCTGGTAAGGCGTACCCTTAAGAAGAACGGCCGGGGCTCAATCTCTATCCAGAAGACCAGCATAACCAGGGACGAGCTTGCCGAGTTTGCTTCCTTGATGCTGGATATACATGGTCAGCACGAGCAGTATACCCTTATCGCCCAGGCCAATCAGATGCGGCTTTTGGACAGCGGTGCCAGCCTTGATAAGGCTCTGGAGGAGCTAAGGACACTTTATAGCCAGCTTCTTGCCTGCCGACGCTCTATCGCAGAGCTTGAGAAATCAGCTGCAGACCGGGAGCGGGAGCTTGAGCTCTTGGCCTTTGCCATGGAGGAGATATCCAGGGCAGACCTGAAGGTGGGGGAAGAGGAGGAGCTTGAGAACCGTATCCGTATCCTCAACAGCCACGACAAGCTTTTCCACTTTGTGGAGGAGGCTTCTTCCTTCCTTTCCGGCTCCGGCAATACAGTCCAGGCCTTGAAGCAGGCCCGTCTTTCCTTGGAGCAGGGAGCAAGGGTGGACCAGACTCTGGAGGAGCTTTCCAAACGTCTTGATGAGTCCTACTACGAGGTGGAGGATATTGCCCAGAACCTCAAGGAGTATATGGCTCACGATGTCTACGACCCTGATGAGCTTGAGAGGTGCCAGGAACGGCTTTTCCTGATCCGGCGCCTTAAGAAGAAATATGGCCCGACTGTAGAGGCAGTTATTGCCTATGGGGAAGAGGCCAGGAAAAACTATAACCAGCTCTCCGATTTCAGCGGCAGCAGAGAATCTCTTGTCAAGCAGGCAGATGACCTGGAGAAACAGGTGATGTCCCTTGCAAAGACTGTCTCAAAAGCCCGTAAGAAGGAGGCTCAGAGCCTGGAGAAGGAGATTGAGGCAATCCTTAAGGAACTGGGGATGCCAAAGGCTGTGTTCCATATCGCAGTGGAAGAGACTGACCTTTCATCCACCGGAATAGATTCTGTCAGCTTCATGATCTCTCCCAACAAAGGGGAGCCTCTTAGACCTATAAGCAGCGCAGTATCCGGCGGCGAGCTATCAAGAATAATGCTGGCAGTCAAGAGCGCCTTCGCAAGCTCAGACCCTGTGGACACCATCCTGTTCGACGAGATTGATTCTGGAATAGGCGGCGAGGTTGCAGTTCAGCTGGGGCACTATCTTTCAAAGCTTTCTGCCATGAAGCAGGTGCTCTGCATAACTCATCTGGCCACAATTGCGGTGAATGCAGACAACCATATACTGGTTTCGAAGCATGTGGAGGGGGAGCGCACCTTTACCGAGGCATCACAGATTTCTGGAAAAGAGCGGATTTCGGAGATTGCAAGGATGCTCTCAGGAAAGAGGGATGCTATCTCATTGGAGCATGCTCAGTCCCTGCTTGCAAAGAAGATCAGGTCCTGATTCTTAAGCTTGTTTATAAAGTTGTTGGCAAAGGTGCGTATGTACCATTCAATGTTTTTCTTATAAAGATTCAGGGTGAAGAACCGGGCGGCGATTCCCCGGAGCTTGCATCGGCCTGTGTAATGGAGTGTGGCTTTGTCTCCATGATGCTCAATAGATATGGTGTAGGTCAGAGTATCGATTATCTTTGTGATTCTGCTCTCCTTGACCACATCCAGTTTTATTCCCTCTGTGCCGTCCCCCATAGGGCTTACTGAGAATTTGATGGTATTCTCCCAGTTCCTCAGGAACCAGAAGTTGAGGGAAAAGTAGATCTTGAACTGATTCTCTTCAGGTAAATACTCCATATCGTTCAAGGTGCAGGTGAGTTTTCTGGCCTCGGGAGAATCCTTTGTAAGCCCGTCCAGAAGCCAGTTCTCAAAGTCGGCGAAGTTCCACAGGACAGCATCTATCTTCTCCTTTGGCGCTGAGATTGATATCTGACCATGGGTGTTGTATCCCTCGGAATTCGAATAAGTTGTGACAGGGGCAGGAATCTCTTCGGAGAAAGCACATATGGCGCAGAGGAGGAACATGAAGACAGAAATATTTTTCTTGAGCATACTGGTTTTCATCCCATCTTGATCAGCACCAGACCGGCAGTTATGAAGATTATTCCTATTATCTTCTGCTTGGTGGGTTTCTCCTTGAGCACCACAAACCCCAGTATAGAGGCGATTATCACAGAGCATTCCCTGAGCGCCACAATATAGCTGGCATGGTTTGACAGGCTGAAGGCGAACATTATTATAAGGTAAGTCCCCAGGGAACCGAGTCCTATTATAGGGGCGTAGGGCAGATGATCCAGGTTCTCCCGCACAGTCTTTCCGAACCCTTTCCTGAAAGCCACAGGATAAACTAGTATAAATGATGTTATGCTCATTACGTTGATGCATACAACAGGATGATTGAAGCCAGCGCTGCGGCTGTCTGCCAGAGAGTAACCTGCTATGGTTATACCAGTGAGGAATGCGAAGAGACAGCTTGTTATATCCTCCTTGGTCATGGTGTTGGAAAGACCGACTGTAAGGATACCGGATACTATCAGTATAATTCCTGTCCAGCCGATGGCAGAGACATAATCATGAAGCACAAACACAGCCACAAGTGCAGTCAGGGCAACGCCGGTACCTCTGGAGATAGGGTATGCTGCCGAGATGTCGCCGAACTTGTAGGAGTTGAACAAAGTTATGTAGTAAAAGCAGTGGAATGTGGCTGATGTCAGGATTGGTATTGCACCTTGCCAGTTGAAGCCATCTCTGCAGATGATCACTATGGTGAAAGGGAGCAGGACCATGTTGATGCACATGGAGCCCAGCCAGAAAATAGGCAGGTTGCCGGAGATCTTCTTGGAGAGGAAGTTCCAGCTGGCGTGGGCAATAGCGGCCAGCAGGACCAGGAAAAATACCATTGTGCTCATTCTGGAAATATTTTAATACTGCATGTTTCTATTGTCAATTCTAAGAATAAGTCCACTTCTTGCATATATAATAATTATAGGATATGCTTTACTCTGTATAACTATATACTGGAGTATTATGAATAAAATTATTATAAAAGGGGCGCGGGAGCACAACCTTAAGAACATCGATGTGGAACTTCCAAGAGATCAGCTTGTGGTCATCTCAGGCCTGAGCGGTTCCGGAAAGTCCTCCCTTGCCTTTGATACTATATTCGCAGAGGGGCAGCGCCGCTATGTGGAATCCCTCTCTTCCTATGCCCGGATGTTCCTGGGGCGGATGGAGAAGCCTGACCTGGATTATATCGAGGGGCTTTCTCCTGCCATCTCCATAGAGCAGAAGACCACCCACAGGAATCCCCGGTCAACAGTTGGTACCGTAACTGAGATTTACGACTATTTCCGGCTTCTCTTTGCCAGAATAGGTGTAGTTCACTGCCCTCAGTGCGGCAGGGAGATTCACGAGCAGTCGGTGGACCAGATCCTGGATGTGATCTATGCATTCCCCGACGGAACCAAGATGACAGTTCTGGCCCCCATGGTCTATGGCAAGAAAGGGGAGCACGAGAAGCTTATCTCCGATGCGGCCAAGGCAGGCTTTGCCCGGATCCGTCTTAACGGGGAGATCCGTGAGCTCTCTGAGACCATAACCCTGGACAAGAAGAAAAAGCACTCCATCGACATAGTGGTGGACCGTATCAAGAAAAGCCAGGAGAACAAGAGCCGTATAAGCGAGGCTGTGGAGACTGCAGTGCACACCTCTGGCGGCCGAGTCATAGTCTCTGTCCTGGAGGATGGGGGCAGCAGCAGGGACTACTACTTCTCCGAGAAGAACTCCTGTCCTGACTGCAATATCTCTATCCCGGAGCTCCAGCCGAGGCTCTTCTCCTTCAACAACCCATATGGCGCCTGCCCATCCTGCGCAGGTCTGGGCATAACCATGGAGTATGACGAGAAGCTTATCATGCCAGACATGAGCCTTTCCTACAACGAGGGGGGAATCCTTCCGTTCACTCCCAAGTCAGCCTGGTACCACAGCTGGTTCGAGGCTCTTGCCAAGGCTTATAACTTCTCTCTGGACACACCTCTCAAGGATCTGCCTAAAAAAATAATGCATATCCTCTACCACGGCTCTGACAAGGTTCTCCATATATCCTACAAGAGCAGGCAGGGAGACCATACATCAGACTACAACAAGCCTTTCCCCGGCATCTTCAAGGAGCTGGAGCGGCGGCACAGGGAATCCTTCTCCGACAGCATGAGGGAATATATCGAATCCTTCATGAGCCAGCGGGAATGCACCGCCTGCCACGGCGCCCGCCTCAGGCCCGAGGCCCTTGCTGTGACAGTAGGGGGAAAGAACATAGAGGAGCTTACATCATCCTCGGTTCAGGAGCTCAAGGCCTTCTTTGAGAAGCTCAAGCTTACCGACACCGAGAAGCAGATATCAGGCCAGATCATGAAGGAGATCAAGGCAAGGCTCCAGTTCCTGGATTCTGTAGGACTTGGTTATCTTACCCTGAACCGGAAGGCGGCAACCCTATCCGGCGGCGAGGCCCAGCGCATAAGGCTGGCCACCCAGATAGGAAGCTCCCTGGTGGGAGTCCTCTATATCCTGGACGAGCCTACCATCGGTCTCCACCAGCGGGATAACGAGAAGCTTATAGATACTCTCAAGCATCTGCGGGACATAAGCAACACCCTTATTGTGGTGGAGCACGATGAGCAGACTATCCGCGCCGCCGACTACGTGGTGGAGCTTGGTCCTGGCGCCGGTGTCCACGGAGGCAGCATAGTTGCCCAGGGAACTGTGAAGGAGCTGCTCAAGAACAAAAAGAGCATCACTGCCAGGTTCCTGAACGGGGACGAGAAGGTGGAGGTCAAGGAAAAGAAAAGAGTTCCGAATCCCCACTGTATCACCATAAAAGGGGCTAAGGAACACAACCTTAAGAATATCGACGTGAAGTTCCCCCTGGGCAAGCTGGTGGTGGTCACCGGCGTCTCCGGCTCGGGAAAATCCAGCCTGGTGAACGACATCCTGTTCCCTGCGGCATACAACAGGCTCAACCACGCCTCCGAGCCGGAGGGCTCCTACAAGAGCATCTCGGGCCTTGAGCATATCGACAAGATAATAAACATAGACCAGTCAGCCATCGGCCGTACACCGCGGTCCAACCCGGCCACTTATGTGGAGGTCTTCGGAGCCCTGCGGAACCTGTTTGCAGAGGTGCCGGAAGCAAAGGCCAAGGGCTACAGCCCGGGCCGGTTCTCCTTCAACGTGAAGGGTGGCCGGTGCGAGAACTGCGAGGGAGGCGGCACCATCAAGATAGAGATGCACTTCCTCCCAGATGTCTACATAACCTGCGATGTGTGCGGCGGAAAGAGGTTCAACAGGGACACCCTGGAGATCCGCTACAAGGGAAAGAATATCTACGAGGTGCTGGAGATGACAGTGGAGGAGGCCTGCACCTTCTTCAAGAACAATCCCCTCATAAGCCGCAAGCTCAACGCCCTTAATGATGTGGGGCTGGGCTATATCAAGCTGGGACAGTCGGCCCTGACCCTGTCCGGCGGCGAGGCCCAGCGTGTGAAGCTGGCATACGAGCTTTCCAAGGTGAGCACAGGGAAAACCCTGTACATCCTGGACGAGCCCACCACAGGACTCCACTTCGCCGACGTGAAGCAGCTTATGGAAGTTATAGAGAAGATAGTTGCCAAGGGCAACTCTGTGGTTATAATCGAGCACAACATGGATGTCATAAGAATGGCAGACTACATAATAGACTTAGGCCCCGAGGGGGGTACAGGGGGCGGCACAGTGGTGGCCACAGGCACTCCGGAGGAGATTGCCTCCTGTAAATCATCATACACAGGCCGGTTCCTGAAGGAGATGTTCCGCCTCTGATGAAGAAATTCCTGCTCCTTACAGTTCTGCTCCTCTTCTCTGTGTTCCTGGCGACAGCCCAGGAACAGCAGGAGAGTACAGCCCAGCAGGCGGGAGACAAGGACACCCTTTTCTACCGCACTCTGGTCCGGGACATCGAGACAGCCAGCTACACCGAGCTGGTGGAGTGGTGCCGGACTGTGGGAGTGCCGGAGAATGGCGATTCCGACGTGCTTAAGAAACGGCTTTTAGACTATTTCGAGGTATCGAGCCAGCCTCCTGAGAAAACGAAAGGGGATACCTTCATCATCAGAGGTTCTGACAAGACCCGCTACTTCAATGTGGAGCAGGCGGATGAGAACTATGTCACCATAAGCGGCGGTGTCACCCTTGAGGTGAATGAGGAGGAGAAGAATATTCTCCATCAGATCCAGGCCGACAAGCTTATCTACAACCAGAAGAAGCAGCTTATGACTGCAGAGGGCAATGTAATATACACCCGCAAAGTCAAGGACAAGGACGAGAAATATTTCGGCGACAAGCTTTCCTTCGATCTGGACGACTGGAGCGGTGTCTTCTTCCAGGGTATCTCTGAGAAGACTGTGGATATGAAGGGAAACGACACCAAGTTCTTCTATTCCGGCGACAAGATCTTCAAGTCGGGCAAGAATGTCTCTGTCATGGAGAATGCAACCATCACCTCCAACGGCGACCCCGAGACCTCCTATTACAGGCTGAAGGCCAAGAAGATATGGCTGCTGGCCCCAGGCGAGTGGGGAGTCCGCAACGCTGTCCTCTATGTGGGAAATATCCCTATGTTCTACTTCCCCTTCTTCTTCAAGCCTGGAGACAGGTTCGTGTTCCGTCCTTCCGTCGGATATCATGATATTAAAGGTCACTTCATCCAGACCACCACCTATTTCAAGGGAGAGCCTTCCTCCAGCGGCGAGAACCTCTCTTTCCTGGCTGCATCCGATGCCGAGGACCGGCTCTACGAGAAGGAACTGAACGGCCTGTACCTGCGGCGTACCGATACTCTTAAGGAGAACCCTGATGATGAGTCCTTCGTAAAGCTCATGGTGGATGCCTACTACAACCTGGGACTGTACAGCGCTCTCCAGGGAGACCTGAACAAGACCGACCATATCAACGAGACCAAGTTCTACCTCGGCTTTGCCAAGACCCGCAACATATACGATTACTCCGGCTACAGCACCCCATACTACCAGTATGATGACGGAAAGCTGGGTGATTATTGGAACAAGGGGTATTTCGGCAGCACAGAGCTTCCTTTCCGTTTTGGAGCAGAGCTGAATACTGGAATTGAGTTCAAATACTTCAAGTCCACCCTCTCCTTCGATATATATTCAGACCCATATCTTCTCCGGGATTTCGAGAACCGGAGCGAGAACATGAACTGGGGAAAGATACTGGGCATGGAGGATGATGTGGAGGATGTAGAGGACGAATACACCGGTGTCCGGGACCGTCTCTACTGGCTGTTCCACACTGAGTTCGACCCCACCTTCAAGATATTCGGCAATTACTTTGACCTGCAGGTGACCAAGCTTGACTTCTATATGAACTGGAAGAACAAGGCACGGGATATCTCCGGTTTTGACGGGCTTGATCCTGCATCAGACAGATATGTGGACCCAGGCAATAAAACTGATTACTTCTTCCCTGAATCCATATTCTATTATCCAGAGAACTATGTGCTCCCGGATCTGGCTGTGAAAATAGATGGCACTATCTTTGACCAGACCTTCAACAGCGATACTTCCCGTAAGTCCAAGCAGCAGGAACGGGAGAAGGAGCTGGAGGCGAAGAAGGAGGCCCAGGAGGCAGAGGAGTCGGAAGAGACAGAAGCGGAGATAGCGAGGAAGAAACAGCTTGCAGAGCAGCTCAAGGCCACAGTGAGGGATCCTTTCGAAGATGAGGAGAAGAAAGAGAAAGAGGAGATCTGGGGACTCCGGGCTCCTGCTGATGTTGATGACATGCCTATAACCCTCTATTCGGACCGGAACTTCTTCGAGCATAACCTAGGATATCTGGTGACTCCTAACTTCATCATAGATAACCGTCTTAAAGATGCCGATGTCCTTGTCCCCAGCGATGTGGACTTTGACCGCACCTATTCTGTAATGCGTACCTACGGTGAGGGAAAGCTGATGTACAGGGCAGGTGTCCTGAATACACTGTTTACCATAGATGAGGATCTGATTTTCAACGGCGAGTACCGCAAGCATGCCAACAGGGACGAGACCATCACCGATGATGAGTGGGATAACCTCAAGCTCCAGGACTATAATTCGTCCAACTACCAGATAGAGAACAACCTGATGCTTAAGACTATGCCTCTCTTCATGTTCGACCGGATCTCAGAGAGCTATCTTTCTTACTCGGTGGACACAATACTGTTCAAGAAGAGCTTTGACTACATAGATGAGAAGGATGATCCTGTTTATGTGGAGGACACCTTCCAATGGGACAAGGAATACTTCAAGAAGCATGAGAGCGAGCTTATGCTCAGCTATCTTTCAGGCTGGAGACAGTTCCAGACAGCCCGTTTCAAGACAGTTATGGAGCCTCTGAACCGGGAGTTCGAGAACGAGGATATCATGAGGACAGGGCCCCTCACTTCCTCTATGTTCTTCAAGATGAAGGAGGATGACGATGGCTTTGTATTCTACGATCCTCTGCGGTTCACCGAGCGGCTTGAATATGGAAACAGCTATCTGCAGGGTATCTACAGACAGAACCTGCAGCACAACTATGCCCAGGATTACGAACTGGAAGGGAAGATCAGCTTCTTTGACGACGACCTCTATTTCAAGCAGAGCTATAAATATAACATCTATGAGGGGCATCATCAGGAGGCTATATCGACGCTCAACCTATGGTACCTGAACCTGATGTACAAGGCAGAATGGATGCGCCCTTATTATTACGAGGACGGCGTAGGCTGGCTAGAGGAGGATGACGAGGACTTTGTTCCATCCAAGTTTGTGGCCACCTTGAACTTCTCCAAGTATGGAAAGCCTTTCTGGCGCAACAGAATAAGGTATAAGACCGAAGTCAACATCGGGTACAACATGGATCTCCAGAAGTTCACAGACAATGCCCTTACAGCAAGCTTCGGATTCCATGCCAATATCTACAGGCTCTTCGATATCTCCTTCAAGACCACATCGGAGAACAACAACACCTATCGTTATTCCCATTCCAAGGCCGATAAGGTGGGGGAGGAATACATAAACCCATTCACAGACCTGTGGAAATCCTTCTCCTTCTGGGATAAGGACAAGCGGTATGAGTCAGGTTTCAAGCTGAAGAGCCTTGAGACCAAGCTGGTGCATCACCTGGGAGACTGGGATCTCTCCTATACATACAAGGGGTATCCGGAGCTGGATTCATCGGGCCAGACCCCGGAATGGGACTGGAAGTCTGAATTCTGCATACTGGTGCAGTGGAACCCTATACCGGAGCTCAAGACCCAGGTCAAGAAGAACAAGGAAGACAGGTATTCAATGTGATGTATCTTTCTATGCCCTTTTCAGATGGAAAAGCAGAAGTCTGCATCTCCCTGGCCGCGGCCGGCGACATGGGTGCCAACACAGAGCCCCACCTGGCGCACCGGGAGGCCTTTTTCAAGGCCTCGGGGCTCCCGGGC
Organism: Spirochaetia bacterium; assembly: GCA_017535435.1. GTDB lineage: Bacteria > Spirochaetota > Spirochaetia > CADAEX01 > CADAEX01 > CADAEX01. The sequence continues at coordinate 10,556 of JAFXTY010000012.1, forward strand.
CCGGAGCAGTATCCGCTGGTGCTGGAGCAGGTGCATTCCCACATCATCTACGACGCAGAGGAGCTTTCCGGCCACAGTTCGGCCTCCGAAGGGCTGCTCCAGGGAGACGGCATAATATCCCGGGTGCCGAGAGCCCTGGGTGTCTCGGTGGCAGACTGTGTCCCCATATTCCTCCGAGACACCCGCACCGGTGCGGTGGGTGCATTCCATTCGGGCTGGAAGGGGACCGGCATAGCGGCCGAAGGGGCCCGGCGGATGGCTGCTGACTACGGGTGCCGTCTTCAGGATATGGAGGCTGTTATCGGCCCTGCCATAGGGGGCTGCTGCTACCAGGTGGAGCAGGAAAGGTATGACTTCTTTCTTAAGACTTTCGGCCCCGTTGGTGTAACTTGCTCCAAGACAAAAAATAGCAAGACTATTTATAGTTTGGATTTAAAACTTATTAATTTTAATATTTTATCAAAGTTAAATTTGAAAAAAGTAATAAAATCTGATGCCTGCACCTGCTGCGGCAACAGATTTTTCTCTTTCCGCAGAGCTATGGCAACCGGGACTCATTTCTCCCGTATGCTTGCATATATGAAAATTTTAGAATAAGGTGGGGATTATGATTGATACTGGAAAACAACTTATAAATATAGTTTTTGATGCCCTTTCGGCAGTGTTCAAGGAAGCAGGGGCCGAGGTTGACTTTGCTCCCGATTCCATAATCCCGGGAATCCCTCCCAAGCCTGAGCTTGGAGATGTGGCATTCCCCATGTTTGTCTATGCCAAGAAACTCCGCACAGCACCACCTAAGATTGCATCTGATGTGGCAGCCCATATCCATGGGCAGCCAGGTCTCCAGGTCCTCACTGCAGGCCCATATGTAAACTTCAAGATAGATCGTGAGGCAGTTGCAGAGCAGACCCTGAGCGCAGTCCTGGAACAAGGCGATACCTACGGCCGCACCGACTCCCTCAAGGGCAGGCGTATCATGGTGGAATTCTCATGCCCTAACACTAATAAACCGCTTCACCTGGGGCATCTCCGCAACGACTCCTACGGCGAGAGCGTATCCCGTATCTTTGCGGCCAACGGCGCCGAAGTGAAGAAGGTGAACCTTATCAACGACCGGGGTATCCATATCTGCAAATCCATGGCCGCCTACCAGAAGTTCGGCGCCGGCACCACCCCGGAGTCTGAGCATATCAAGGGAGACCACTTTGTAGGGGACTACTATGTGAAGTACAACACCTGGTCCCAGACCGACGAGCAGGCAGAGCCCATAGCCCGTGACCTGCTGGTTAAGTGGGAGGCTGGGGACACAGCCACAGTGGAACTGTGGAAACTCATGAACAAATGGACCATAGACGGCATTTTCCAGACCTATGAGAAAACCGGCATCTCCTTCGACAAGATCTACTACGAGAGCAACACCTACAAGTCTGGCAAGGAGATCATCCTTGAAGGGCTTGAGAAGGGGCTTTTCTACAAGAATGAGAAGGGTGCCATATGTGTTGACCTTTCCGAGATAAACCTGGATACCAAGGTTCTGCTCAGGGGGGACGGCACATCTGTATACATCACCCAGGATATTGGCACCGCTATTGCCCGGCACAAGGACTGGCCTTTCGATGCCCTTTTCTATGTGGTGGGGT
>JAFXTY010000013.1 GCA_017535435.1 Spirochaetia bacterium
CGAAGCCTGAGCCTGGTGTGCAGACTATGCCGCATTCGTGGAGCAGCTTGTCGAAGAAGGCCCAGGAATCGGTCTTGGTGTTCACCCATACATATGGGGAGTTGTCGCCGCCTGTGCAGCTGTAGCCCAGCTCCACCATAGCCTTTTTAATAAGGGCTGCATTCCCCAGGTAGTAGTCGGTCTTCTCCTTGATCTGAGCCTGTCCCTCGGGGGTAAATACGGCAGCTGCGGCGCACTGCACCGGGTAGGAGGCTCCGTTGAACTTGGTGCTGTGCCGCCTGTTCCACAGGGCATGGAGTGAAACGGGATTACCCTCTGCGTCATATACTGTGCATTTTTTAGGCACTACTGTGAAACCGCACCGCACGCCGGTGAATCCTGCAGTCTTGGAGAAGCTGCGGAACTCCACAGCCACCTGGTCGGCTCCTGGGATCTCGAATATGGACTTCGGCAGTTCCGGGTTGCGGATAAAGCACTCGTATGCTGCATCAAAGAGGATCAAAGACTTGTTCTCTTTTGCATAATCAACCCATTTCTTAAGCTGTTCCCTGGTGGCTGTGGCTCCGGTTGGGTTGTTTGGGAAGCATAGATAGATGACATCTGCCTTTGCTTCCGGCAGATCTGGTACATAGTTGTTTGCCTCGGTGGAATCGAGGTAGATGAAACGGCTGTATCTGCCGTCCTTCCAGTCGCCGCTGCGGCCGGCCATAACATTGGTGTCAACATAAACCGGGTAAACCGGATCTGGAACTGCAATAACAGCGTCGGAAGAGAAAAGCTCCTGGAAGTTTCCGGTGTCGCACTTTGCTCCGTCGCTGACAAATATCTCGTCAGCATTTATATCTGCGCCACGGCTCTGGAAATCATGTTCTGCAATGGCACTGCGGAGGAAATCGTATCCCTGTTCCGGTCCGTAACCCTTGAATGTAGCTTTATTGGCCAGGTCATCAACACCCTTGTGGAAAGCTTTTATGCAGACATCTGCCAGAGGGAGGGTCACATCTCCGATTCCCATCTTTATAACCTCTTTGTCCGGGTTCTCTTTCTGGAATGCGGCAACCCGCTTTGCAATGTCAGAGAAAAGGTATGAAGCCTGAAGTTTCTTGTAGTTTTCATTGATTTTAATCATAGGATATTCCTCCTGGAATTATCTTGATGATATATAAAAGTACTCTGATTGACAATAGATTGCTAAAATTAAATATTAGGTGTAAAATATAAGAAGATGATTGGAATACGACTGGCAGACAGCACATTTTTCTCAATCTGCTCCGATGGTCCCGAGAAGAAAAGGGTAGTACTGTCGGCTGCCAACAAGAACCAGAAAAAAGCCAAAATTGACCTCTTCAGATATAACGTTCCCGATGAAAAGGATGGGTATCATATCGGGTCGCTGTTTCTTGATCCTATCGGTTATGATGATAATGGCGATTCCGAGATCGAACTTTTTATCGATACCGATGGAAGGCGGATCCGGGCTGTTGCCACAGACCTGAGGGGCGAGGGGAAGGATGAGTTTGAGACTGAACTTCCTGGAATAGTTCCTGCCGCTGCTCCTGTGAGCATACATAGGGAACACAAAGAGAGCACCCCGAAGCCAGCTCCAGTTGCGGTGAAGGGAATAAGGAGTCTCCAGATCATGATGGTGGCACTTATCCTTATGATGGCTTTTGTCACCGGTATGCTGCTTTATAATATGCTTTCGGCTCCTTGTGTCCGAGACCTTCCAGGGTTTGCCGAAATTCCGGGGCAGGAGCTGCCTCCGCCGCCTCCGGTTCCAACTCCCCCTCCGGCTCCGGCACCTGTGCCGGTTCCACCGCCAGCTCCGACTCCGGTACCAGCACCAGTTCCGCAGCCTCCGGCACCAGCCCAGGCCCAGGAATATATACGCTACACTGTAAAATACGGCGATACCCTGTGGTCCCTGGCCAGGGATTTCTGCAAAGATCCTTATATGTACAAGCGCATTGCTGCCGAAAACCACCTGGAAAGCCCTGACAAACTCATTTCCGGCACTACTTTAATTATTCCTATTAATAGACACTAAAAAACTCTCAATTTCTGCCGACATATATAGTAGTCTTTTGGGAGGAAGTGTGACTAAATCAAGATCTATTGTTATTGTTGCCAGCATTCTATACTGTGCTGGAATACTTCTGGCACTGGCCATGTTCTTTGCCGGCCATGGAATCGCAGTTCCTGTTTTCGCCCCTCTGGGAGAATGGTTTCTTCTCCGGTTCCTGTGGGCTTCCTATTATATCCCGGCATATCTTCTTTTCTGTGCCACATATCTCCTTCTTCCCCATTTCAGCCGCAAGGTTATCTATGTTCTTATGGCAACCATCGCACCGTTCCTCACCTTGGCAGCATTTCTCCGTGTCCTTCTGTGGACCCGCACTCTGAAATATTTCGTGGCAGTCCTTATCGGTCTGGCCATCCTGATTGAGTTTTACGGAATTGCTGTTATTGCAGGCTTCAAAGGCTTCAGATTCAGGCTCCCCGCATTCAGCTGGAAGATGCCCCGTTTTAACCTGGCCGATCTGAACCCGTTTAAAAGGGATGACGAGGATGATGAAGAGTTTGAGGATGAGGAAATCGAGGCTAGGGAAATTGATGAGGTCAGAAGAGCCAAAGATGAGCCTGCCGAGGCGAAATCGGAAGAGGAAGATGGAGTCTATACTCCTGAATACCTGAGCCTTGGCTTGAACCGTCTTTCCGAGCCTGATGAGCAGGTCAGCCTTGATGATAATGAAGAAGAGGAGCCTGTGATTGAGTTTAAGCCTGAAATCGAGGAAGAACCGGAGCAGGAGCCGGATGATGAGCCTGATGAAGAAACAGATGATGATTCTGAGATCAGCATTGAGATAGAAGGGGAGGATGAGGAGGAGACTCCTGCGCCGAAAAAGGTCCGCAAAGCTTCTCCAGCACCCCGGAAGAAATCTGTTAAATATGAGATTCCGATAGAGAGTGTCCTTGAGGATCATGGAGATTCCTCAAACTTTGTAATTACCGAAGAGACCAAAGAGGATGCCCGTATACTGCTGGAGACACTCAAGGAATTTAAGATTGAGGCTCAGATAATCAGCATTAAGAAGGGGCCGGTCATCACTATGTTTGAGATTCTGCCAGCATCTGGAGTCAATGTCTCCAAGATTGCAAACCTGGCAGACAACATAGCCCTGAACCTGGCAGCCCAGAGCGTCCGTATAGTGGCGCCTATCCCGGGCAAGCGTGCAGTGGGTGTGGAAATCCCTAACCAGAAGCGGAATATAGTAGGATTCAAGGAGCTTATCTCTACCAAGAATCCAGATTTGGACAAGGCAGCAGTGCCATTCATACTGGGTCGGGACATAGAAGGAGACCCCCAGGTGGTGGATGTTGCCAAGACACCCCACCTCCTTATCGCAGGAACCACAGGAAGTGGAAAATCAGTGTGCGTGAACTCCCTTATCTCCACCATCCTTTACAAAAAGCGACCTGACGAGGTGAAGATGATCCTGGTGGACCCTAAGGTGGTTGAGCTTAAGATTTACAACGACGTGCCCCATCTCCTTACTCCTGTAATCACCGATTCTAAGAAAGCGCTCCAGGCCCTGCAGTACTGCATAGATGAGATGGAGCGGCGTTATTCTCTCCTGGACCAGCTCAAGGTCCGGAACATAGAGGGCTATAACAAGGCAATAAAGACCACCGATTATCTGGCAGATCCTTTGCCATACATCCTGGTTGTAATAGACGAGTTCGCCGACCTTATGCTCACCTCTAGCAAGCAGCTGGAGCCGGCAGTATCCCGGCTTACCGCCAAGGCAAGGGCAGTAGGAATCCACCTGGTTCTGGCTACACAGCGGCCTTCAGTGGATGTCATAACCGGTGTTATCAAAGCAAACATCCCATCCAGAATCGCATTCATGGTGTCAAGCGTCACCGATTCCCGGGTTATCCTGGATGCACCAGGCGCCGAGATGCTGCTGGGCAAGGGCGACATGCTGTTCAAGCCTTCCTGGACTCCAGTGCTGACCCGTATTCAGAGCGCATTCCTCTCCGACGAGGAGGTGGAGCGTCTTGTAGACGAGGTCAAGAAGATGGGGGAGCCTGAATATATTGATGACATTATTTTCCACGATGATGAGGATATGGATCTCTCATTCGGCGGCGGCAGTGACGGCGGCAGCCTTGAAGGGGATGCCAACCTTATGGACAAAGCCCTTGCCGTGGTTGCCGAGACTGGAAAAGCCTCTGCATCATACTTACAGCGCC
>JAFXTY010000014.1 GCA_017535435.1 Spirochaetia bacterium
AAGGGAAAAGGGGGAAAACAAGCGGCCCCGCTGGCCTATGATCATACTTCGGGCTCCAAAGGGATGGACAGGACCTAAGGAGGTGGACGGCCTCAAGGTTGAGGATTACTGGAGAGCACATCAGGTGCCGGTTCAGCCCGACAGCCCTGAGCATATCAAGATTATCGAGAAGTGGCTCAAGAGCTATAAGCCTCAGGAGCTCTTCGACAAGAACGGTGTGCCTGTAAAGGCTCTGCAGGATTTCCCGCCAAAGGGAAATCTGAGGATGGGTGCAAACCTCCATGCCAACGGAGGCAAGCTCCTTAAGGACCTGAGGATGCCGGACTTCCGGGAATACGGTGTAGACCTGCCGTTCCCTGGCAGCGTGGAGGCACAGGACATGAAAGTGCTGGGCACCTTTGTAAGGGATATATACAAGCTTAACAAAGAGGCCAGGAACTTCCGCTCCTTCGGGCCGGACGAGACCTCATCCAACCGTCTCAATCCTCTGTTCGACGTGGACAACCGCTCCTGGTGCGGCGAGATTCTGCCGGAGGACGACCACCTGTCACCGGAAGGAAGAGTGATGGACTCAATGCTCTCTGAGCATGTGTGCCAGGGAATGCTGGAAGGCTACCTCCTCACCGGCCGCCACGGCTTCTTCACCAGCTACGAGGCCTTCATCAGGATCGTGGACTCCATGTTCTCCCAGCATGCAAAGTGGCTTAAGGTATGCAACCAGCTCCCTTGGAGAGAGAAGATTGCATCCCTCACCTATATCCTCGCTTCCAATGTATGGCAGCAGGACCACAACGGATTCACCCATCAGGACCCAGGCTTCCTGGACCATGTGGCAAACAAGAAGGCAGACGTGGTGCGCCTCTATCTGCCGCCAGATGCCAACTGCCTCCTCTCCTGCTACGACCACTGCATCCGGAGCCGCAACTATGTCAACGTCATGGTTGCATCCAAGCACCCGCGGCCCCAGTGGCTCACCATGGAGCAGGCAGTGAAGCACTGTAACCAGGGAATCGGCATCTGGCAGTGGGCTTCCACCGACCAGGGGGCAGAGCCCGATGTAATCATGGCCTGCGCAGGAGACACTCCTACCCTGGAGACACTGGCAGCTGTAACAATACTCAGGGATGCATTCCACGAGCTCAAGATAAGGGTCATCAACGTGGTGGACCTTATGCGGCTCCAGTCCGACACACAGCATCCACACGGCCTGTCACAGAGGGAGTACGATGCTCTCTTCACCACCGACAAGCCTATCATCTTCGCATTCCACGGCTATCCGTCCTTGATCCACGAGCTCACCTACAAGCGGACCAACAAGAATCTCCATGTACGGGGCTATATCGAGGAAGGAACCATCACCACACCGTTCGACATGAGAGTGCTCAACGGCATCGACAGGTTCAATCTGGTGCAGACTGTAATCTACAACCTGCCGCAGCTGGGTAACCGTGGCGCATACCTGATCCAGCAGATGAAGGACAAGCTGGTGGAGCACAAGCAGTACATCGCCAAGTACGGCGTGGACCTGCCAGAGGTTGCAGACTGGAAGTGGAGCTGATCTGAATTATTGTTCCGGCACTACGGCAAAGAAAATCAAGTCCTTGGTGCCGGTATTTATAAGCTGGTGGGAATGCCCCTTGGGGCAGTACTGGCAGAAGCCTGGTCCCACCTTGGTCTCCTCGTCATCAACATAGGAAGTGCCGTGTCCCTCAAGGATGTAGATGATCTCGCTGGAGGTCTCGTGGGTATGCTTTCCGATGGATGCCCCAGGAATCAGACGGCTCACCAGAATCTTGTTTGTGCCGTCATCCATCATCTTTGCCATCATATATTTTTCTCCCCCCTTGAAGTGGTGGAGAATTTCTTCTTTCATGTGATTGAAATCTATTACCATATCAGCACCCGCACGCCTCGTGCTCTGTCCTCATTGCCAAGATGCAGTCCTGGATTACATCGTTAAGTTCCTTGCCCATCATGGCAGCCCCTTCCTTTATCACATCACGGTTGCAGCCTGCGGCGAAAGCCAGAGTCTTGAACTTCTTGGTCACAGACTTGACCTCCATGTCGGTCACGCTCTTGGAAGGCCTTGCCATGGCACAGGCGAAGATAAGGCCGGTCAGCTCGTCCACGGTATATAGCACCTTCTCCATGTAGGAGGTGGGCTCCACATCGCAGCACAGCTTCCAGCCGTGGCTCTGCACTGCGTGGATAAGCCCGTCGGTGATGTCGGGGAAATTAGCTTTCTCAGCCTCGAAGATGTCTTTACATTTGATGCAGTGCTGGTCTGGGTACTTCTCGAAGTCAATGTCGTGGAGCAGTCCAACGCACTCCCAGAACTCCGGATCCTTCTCCCCTGCTTTCTGGGCAAAGTATTTCATAGCCACAGAGACAGTCTTGCAGTGGCGGAGCAGTGTCTCGCCGCTCACATATTTCTTAAGCAATGTTTCCGCATCAGTGTATTTCATGGTTCTCTCCTCAGTTCACTTTCCAGGTGCCTGCTTTCTTTGAGCCTTCCCGCACTATCTTGCCGACCTTCTTCAGGTCAGCCAGCCGCCGCTTCACAGTGGCCGGGGAAACACCCAGCTTGGCAGCCAGCTCGTCGTAGGTGGCAGCCGGTGTTGCTGCAAGAACATTTAAAAGGTCATTTATAAGGTCACCACCTGACCCTTTAACCCCGGCTGCCTTCTCTCCGGACACAGCCCGGGCACCCCCAGCCCCCTTGCCGCACTTCTCCAGCGCCGCCAGTATCAGGTGCAGCATAAAGGTGATAAACACACCGGAGTCCCCGGCATCCCCCGCAGTACGCAGGGCATAGCGGTACTGGCTCTGGCTGGCTGCCACCTCATCCTCCAGCGGCAAACCAAGGAATACAGGGTTCCAGGTACCCAGCAGAGAAAGCAGGCACCGCCGGCCGATCTCCCCGTTGTCATCATCAAAGGGCTGGTTTGTCTCAAGCTCGTATAAAAGCTCACACCCTTTGATCAGGATATGGTCCGGGGCCTTGTCCAGCCAGCCCAGAAGATCCTGCATCAGGAAAGGGAGCCGGCCGGTGCCGTACCCCTGCCTGAACTTATCGGGCAGATATTCCCTGAGGAGCGACCTGTAAGAGGCACACTTCTCCCCCTTGCCGCCGCAGAGAGCCTGCAGCTCGGCAATGTCCGAGATAAGCTGGATAGCTTCAGCTTTGATTTTGAATGGGGTCTGATACATTTGACCTTATTATATCACAGTCTGACCCAAAAGCAACCAACAAATGTAAAAAATGACCTTTTAAAGCAGATTCAGTGTCTCGGCCGGGTTTTCGGCAGCCTTCACCTTCTCCGCAGCCTTTATGATAATGCCCTTCTCGTCGATAAGGTAGGTGGTGCGCACCACTCCGAAGCTCTTCTTGCCGTACATATTCTTTTCTTTCCACACATCATAGGCTTTGATAGCTTCAAGCTCAGTATCTGCCAGAAGAGTGAACTTCAGGTTGAACTTCTGCTGGAACCTCTTGTGACTCTCCACGCTGTCCTTGCTCACCCCCAACACCACAGCCCCCTTCTCCCTGAACTGAGGATAGAGCTCCGAGAACCCGCAGGCCTGCTTGGTGCATCCCGATGTATTGTCCTTCGGATAGAAGTAAAGAATCACCTTCTGCCCCTTATATTCGGACAGTGTGTGCATCTTCCCATCCTGGTCCGGCAGCTTGAAGTCCGGCGCTTTTGTATTGATATCTAACATGATAATTACTCCTTGTTTTTAAAAACACAAATTGGTATGAATATATAATTATTTGCTTCTCACCTTAATCCATATCTTTTTTTGTTTCTAGGGTATTATCGTTTAGTTTCAAGACTGGTTTCGTATCTGCTTTTGGAGTTTGAGGAGTCCATTTTTCAAAATACTGCATTAAAATCGAATAGTAATCTTGAACCCATTTTTCAATTGCATCAATAAATTTACTTGGCGACAACATCTCCTTATCAAGAACAACATGCATTGTAAATCCAATATTATTAAAATCTATTTTTGGCAATTCCAAAGACTCACTCATTAGTTCTTTAATTGTTTTCTTCCAAGCTTCATCCTTCTTTGATTTTGGCGTAATTATACATTCTATATAATCTTGAATTCCTTTAAAACCTTCTTCATTAACTTCTTTGGCTTTTTTTACATATTTTTTAATAAATCCAATTTTTCCTTTTGCGGTCTTATCATTCGGGACATCTACGCTCATAGTAACAAAAAAGCTTCTTGCTCTAAAATCCACTTTTATACTCATGGGGGAAACGGCATCTGGTATATCATAAATAGAGAACAAAGCTCTTTTTTCTTTTAACTGTTCACTTTCTTTTTCAATTCTTTCAGGTATGTTTTTATATTTTGTTTTTATTTTTATAGGAGTAAACTTTTTACCACTAAGGAGATAACTAAGCTTAAGAGCAAGATCTTTCTCCTCCTGTATCCAACTTTCAACAATATCTTCTCTATCTTTCTTGTATTCTGGTTTCACATATATTGAAGCTAAGTCATTTACTAAAGTATGCCATTTCTCAGTTGTTTTCATTGAATCAAAATGCTTAATTCCATCACAATCTTGGAGATACCTTACAACCTCATCCATAATATTTTGCTGATCAATATCTTCAATATCTGTTCCGTTTTTTCTCAATAGAATTTGAGCCAAGAAGACAACGTAACTCCATGAGAAATGGTATAATTGTCCATTCCATTTTTTAGTATTTATAGGTACCGGATAATCAGTTGGTTTTGTAACAAATTGATTTGAAACACTTATAATTTTTTGAATCCCAAGAATTTTTGCAAGTTTAATATATTTCTCAATCTGTTCTTTTTCTATTTTTGCACTCCCATATTTCATTTCAAAAATACAAGCATCTTTAATTTTTCCACCACCGACAACAAGAGTAAGTCCATCAAATCTACTCTTCTCCTCATTTTTTAATTCAGGGGTTTTATATAAGAAGGGGAATTCTACTTCGGTATAGCAATAGAGATTCCCTTTTTTTGATAAATCAACTTGATCAGAAAATAAATATCTAAATTCCTTAACAAGTTTTAAAGCTGACAAAAACACTGATGTCATCGCCATCTCGTCATCTTTTTTACCTATTGGAATAAGCCTAGAGGGTTTTGCTACAATGGCTATGTCTTCACCATCTATAGGTTCTTCGATCATCTTACAAAATTCATCAAAGCCCATTCCTAATAAACTTTTAATCTTTGACATACACAAAATCTCCCTTAGTCAATTATAGAACAAATTCCTGTTATTTTGGAAGAAAAATTTACTTTTCGTACACTTTTTCAAGGGAGTTTTCAAGAGTTTTATACACTTTTTCAAGGGAGTTTTTGCTTCAACCATACACTTTTTAGACCGAGTTTTCTAAAATTCAGTCTGAAACATCCACATCTGCAGCAATCTGCACCGCATAATCAGGGTAAAGCTTGCCAACCTCATCATATATGATCTTGAGCCCCTCCTTCGGAGTTATATCAAAGCTCATCACCACATCAAACCGCATTTTCCTGGCCTTGGTGTCCACATAGAAGCCATGGAGCTGCAGCGCCCAGTCGTGGGACATGACAGTCTCAAGTATGGCATTGCGGATCCTCGCCGCCTCCTCATCCTTTGTATTGAAGGAATAAACTCCTACACCGATCAGAATAATTCCGGTCTCTTTGTACACCTTCACCTGAACCCGCCGGGTCAGCTCATCAACCTGCTCCACAGTCATAGTGTCAGGCAGCTCAAGATGGACTGAGGCATAATTCTTATTCGGTCCGTAGTTGTTAATTATCAGGTCAAAGGCACCCCTCACCTCAGGCTCCTCCACCAGAAGCTTCTTCACCTGGATGCTGGTCTCCTGGTCAGCCCTCTTTCCCAGGATATCATCAATTGTTTCAGTGATCATCTCGTAGCCAGCCTTCAGAATCATGATTGAGATCAAGACACCCACATAAGCCTCAAGGGAAATTCCAGTGACAAGGAAGAATACAGCAGAGGCAAGGACCGATGCAGAGAGGATTGCATCAAACAGGGCATCGGATCCGGAGGCAACCAGAGCGCTGGAATTGACAGCCTTTCCCTTAGCCTTCACATAGCGGCCCAGAGCCAGCTTGACCACAACAGCAGAGGCGATGATTATCAAAGCCACGGCAGAGTAATCAGCCTTCTCGGGATGGATAATCTTCTTCACAGACTCCACCAGAGCGGTGATACCGGCATAAAGCACGATAGCAGAGACAATCATGGCACTCAGGTACTCAATCCGGCCATACCCCAGAGGATGCTTCTTGTCAGGCAGCTTCCCGGCCAGCTTGGTTCCCACGATTGTAATGACGGAAGAAAGGGCATCCGATAGGTTGTTCACCGCATCCAGCACCACAGCGATGGAGTTGGAGATGATTCCCACAGTAGCCTTGAAGGCCGCAAGGAAAATGTTTGCCACAATGCCCACAACACTTGTCCGGACAATCACTCTGTCACGGTTCTCAACATCTTTTGAAATATCCGCCATGACAGAAGTATAAACTGTAAACTTATATCCGACAAGCAGAAAGCGTGCTATAATCATCTTATGAGGATAACAGTCATACCGGATGTGCACGGGACTCACCACTGGGAGGAGGCGGTCAAAGAGAGCGCAGACCGCATCGTTTTCCTGGGGGATTATGTGGACTCATGGGACAACCGGCAGCCCGACCAGATGAAGAACCTGCAGGCTATCTTCGATTTCAAGAAGGACAATCCCGACAGGGTGACTGTGCTGATGGGAAACCATGACCTTGCCTATCTCTCGGATCCTTGGGTATCAGGACATCAGTGGGATTACGCCACAGAGATATGGTCTATCATCAACTATAATATTGAGCTTTTTGACATGGCCGCAGAGTTTGACGGCTGGCTTTTCTCCCACGCCGGAATCACCAAGACCTGGCTCTCAATCTATGGAATCAACAAGGATACAGATGTCCCTGCACCCTACTCTCTTCCGAACTGGAACAATATGAGCATTCTGGAGCGGATCAACGGCATCTTCCACAAAGATCACTACAAGATATTCGACTTCGGCCCCTACTGCACCAATTCATACGGCGAAAGCCCCTACAGCCCGCCCACCTGGGTGCGCCCCCGGAGCCTTCTTTCCGACATGTGGACCTCAGGCGGCAAGTACAAAGGGCAGGTGGTAGGCCACACCGAAATCCGTCCCAACCCCTGCTTCTACGAAAAGAACGGCAACAGGGCTATCATCGTGGACTCCCCGGAGCACGACTGCATTTTCCACTTCGACACCGAAGCCGAATATAACTGGGTGGAAATGTAGGACTGGAAAAAAACTGGATTATCCCATATATTATAGGTATGAAAAAGCTCATCACCCTTCTGCTGGCGCTGGTCATCATGCAGACAGCCTGCGCCAAGGACAAAAACGATATAGTCATCTTCTTCACCAACGATGTCCACTGCGGCATCGAGAACAATATCTGCTATGCAGGTGTGGTCGAATACAGGAACGAGGCGCTTAAGCAGACCCCCTATGTCACTCTGGTGGATGCGGGCGACGCGGTGCAAGGCGACCTTGCGGGAGCTGTCTCCAAGGGCGAGGATATAATCAAAATTCTGAACTTCATGAAATACGACGTGGCTGTGCCGGGAAACCACGAGTTCGACTACGGAATGGATCAGTTCAAAAAGCTGGCAGGGATGATGAAATGCGGCTATGTATGCGCAAATTTCCACACCCTTCCGGACCACAAGCTGGTGTTCCCGCCATATAAAATCATCAAATACGGCAAGAAGAAGATAGCGTATGTGGGAGTCGCCACCCCCGAGAGCCTCTCAAAGACAGCAGCTGTCACCTTCCAGGACGGAAAGGGCAATTTCATCTACAGCTTCGGCGGAGAGAACAAGGGAAAGAATATGTTCGCCGATGTCCAGGCAGCAATCGACCAAGCACGGGAAAAGGAGAAGGCCGATTACGTCATTCTAGTGGCCCATCTCGGGGAACACGGGATAACCGAGGAATGGAACGCCATGAATCTGGTGACCAACATACAGGGAGCAGACATCCTTATTGACGGTCACTCCCACGAGGTTACCCCTTCCCTCAAAGTAAAGGACAAGAGCGGCAAGGAGATAGTCATAACCCAGACAGGAACCAAGCTCAGCCATCTGGGAAAGATCACCATCACTCCCGACGGCCAGATCACCAACGAGCTTATAGCATACGCCCCTGTGGACCTTGATTCAAAAACCCGGGACTTCATAGAAAAAATTAAAAAGGATTATGAGGGCACCCTTTCAAGGCCGGTGGGATATCTGGACTTTCCTCTGGTGGCCACTGACAAAAAGAATGACTGGCTGGTCAGAAGCGAGGAGACCAATCTGGGAGATTTTCTTGCCGATTCCTTCAAGGCCTTCTACAAGACTGATATCGGGATTATCAACGGAGGCGCCATCCGGGCTACAATACCGGCGGGACAGGTGCGCTATGGTGATGTGTTCAAGACCTCGCCCTTCGGCAATATGATGTGTGTGGCTGAGGTGCCGGGACAGACAATTCTGGATGAGCTTGAGTTCGGAGTAAGAAATCTGCCGGATATTTCAGGCGGTTTCATTCATGTGTCTGGGCTTTCGTTTATAGTGGACACCTCCATCCCTTCCTCGGCCAAGATGGATGATAATCATATCTTCATCGGAGTGAAAGCACCATACCGGGTAAAGGATGTGAAGGTGAACGGAGAGCCTCTGGATCTGAAGAAGAAATATAAGATTGCCTCCACCCGCTTCGTCCTGAAGGACCAGGGAGACGGCCACCGGTTTGCCGATGCAGAGATAATCCTCCTGGACGACACCTTCGACCGTGACGTCTGTGCCAAGTACATTGAGCAGCTGGGCGGAAAGATACCGGCCCAGTACAAAGACCCAATGGGTCAGGGAAGAATAAAGATCAAGTGATGGAGCAATATATTGTTACAGGGATGAGCTGCGCCGCATGCCAGGCAAGGGTTGAGAAAGCTGTCTCCAAAGTGCCTGGGGTGGAAAGCTGTGCCGTAAGCCTCCTTACAAACTCCATGGGAGTGGAGGGAACAGCATCATCTGATGCCATCATCAAAGCTGTGGAGAACGCAGGCTATGGTGCCCGGCAGAAGAATGACCCTTTAAGTGTGACCCAAAAAACTGACCCGATAAACCCGGATCAGGAGGCTCTGGCCGACCATGAGACCCCGATCCTTAAGAGACGGCTTATTATGTCAGCTTTCTTCCTGCTGGTGCTGATGTATATAACCATGGGACATCACATGCTGCACCTGCCCCTGCCGGGTTTCCTCCACCACAACTACATAACTTTGGCTTTGATCCAGATGCTGCTGGCCCTTATGGTGATGTTCATAAACAGAAAGTTCTTTACCAGCGGCTTCGGTTCACTGCGACATGGTTCCCCCAACATGGATACACTTGTGGCCATGGGTTCGGCAGTCTCTTTCCTCTGGAGTCTGGCAGTCCTGTTCCAGATGACCAGCCTTATCACTGATGGACAGACCAACGGGGCTTTATCAGAGCTCTATCACAAACAGCTCTACTT
>JAFXTY010000015.1 GCA_017535435.1 Spirochaetia bacterium
AACTATAATTGGTTAGATGATTTTCAAAGTATACTTTATAAAAACGGCAAAACATTGACAGTTTTGGAGGGGCTGGCCGATTCAGGCACATCAGTTACCGGAACCCTCATGGGCATCGGAGAATTTGGTCAGATGCTCATCCAGACCTCCGACGGTACTATTAAAGAAATCTTCACCGGGGAAATCCGGTAAAAATATTTTCATCAAACTGTTGATGATTTCAAATATTATTAGTAAATTATAGAAAAAAGCAAACAATTTTTTTAATTCATAAAGGGGTTAATTAACTATGGCAAAACAGCTTGAATTCAACGAAGCAGCCAGAAAACAGCTCTTCGCAGGTGTTGAGAAGCTTTCCAATGCAGTCAAGGTTACATTGGGACCTAAGGGTAGATGCGTCCTCCTGGACAAGAAATTCGGTGCTCCTACAGTCACCAAGGACGGCGTTTCTGTAGCAAAGGAGATCGAGCTCGAGAATCCGTACGAGAATATGGGTGCCCAGCTGGTCAAGGAAGTTGCCACCAAGACAAATGATGTTGCAGGCGACGGAACCACAACAGCAACTGTACTGGCTTATTCAATCACAAAAGAAGGAATCAAGAGCGTTGCAGCCGGAATCAATCCTATGGAGATCAAGCGTGGAATTGACAAGGCAGTGGCAATCGCTACAGCAGAGATAAAGAAATCAGCCAAGACAATCAAGGACAAGGGCGAGATTGCGCAGGTTGCAGCTATTTCAGCTAACAACGATATGGCAATCGGCGACCAGATCGCAGATGCAATGGACAAGGTGGGAAAGGACGGCGTCATCACAGTGGAGGAGTCCAAGACCATCGATTCCACCATCGACTTTGTAGAAGGTATGCAGTTCGACAGAGGCTACCTCTCCCCATACTTCGCAACAAACCGGGACACCATGACAGCAGTTCTGGAGAGCCCATTCATCCTTATCTTCGACAAGAAGATCTCCAACATGAAGGATCTTCTCCCAGTGCTTGAGAAGGTGGTTCAGGCCAACAAGCCGCTCCTTATCATCGCAGAGGATGTTGAGGGCGAGGCTCTTGCAACACTGGTTGTAAACACAATCCGGGGCACAATCAATGCAGTTGCTGTAAAGGCTCCTGGCTTCGGCGACAGAAGAAAGGCTATGCTTGAGGATATCGCAATCCTTACAGGTGGCCAGGTTATCTCCGAGGAACTGGGACTCAAGCTTGAGAACACCACACTGGATATGCTGGGAAAGGCTAAGACAGTAAAGGTTGAGAAAGAGAATACAACAATCATCAACGGCGGTGGAGCAGCTGCCGACATCAAGGACAGAATTGCCCAGATCAGAGCACAGATTGCAGACACAACCTCCGACTACGACCGGGAGAAACTGCAGGAGCGGCTGGCTAAGCTGGCCGGCGGTGTTGCAGTCATCAACGTAGGTGCTGCCACCGAGGTGGAGCTTAAGGAGAAGAAGCACAGAGTTGAGGATGCCCTCTCTGCCACAAGAGCAGCTATCGAGGAAGGAGTCATCGCAGGTGGCGGAGTCACCCTTATCCAGATTGTTCAGACACTGGAGAAGACAAAGATGGACGACCTTACTGCAGACGAGAAGGTGGGCTTCAATATCGTGAAGAGAGCTCTGGAGGAGCCTATCCGCCAGATTGCAGAGAATGCAGGACTGGACGGAGCAGTCATTGCCGAGAAGGCAAAGGGATCCAAGAAGGGCGTAGGCTTCGATGCCAACAAGATGGAATGGGTTGACATGGTCAAGAGCGGAATCATCGATCCTGCCAAGGTTACCCGGTCTGCACTGCAGAACGCTGCCTCCATCGCAAGCCTTCTTCTTACAACAGAGTGTGTAGTCACAGACATTCCTTCAAAGGAAGCACCTGCACCAGCTATGAACCCAGGCATGGGCGGCATGGGCGGTATGATGTGATCTGATGATCAGGCTTGAAGAAATCTTCAATGCAATAACCCACGGTGCCGGCTTTCTGGCCAGCATCGTGGGTCTTGTTTTTTTTATGCCAAGGGGGATTTGAGTGCTGTTTTTCCAGATTGCCATAGCAATTATCATCATTCTGATGGCAATATACATTTTCTATCTCATCTATCATAAATATATCTATTACGGCTATACTCCGAAGCAGGTGGCCTATATGATAGCACAGCAGCATATGGTGCTGGACAACCTGAAGGTGGGAATCATATATTCCAACAGCAAGGGAAAGATATTGATCATCAATGCAGTGGCAAAAAAACTTCTCCAGCTGGATGACAAAGCCAGGGGGACAAATGTCAGAAGCTATTATTTCAGCAAGCCTTTCCATGATATAATGGACAAGGGTGAGAATATCCAGTCCATGGAGATAAGGGTTTCGGCTGGAAACACAGTCCTTTTCCGCTTCCATGTGGTGCGGGATCCCGATACAGATAAGCTTATAGGTATCATCACAAGCCTGGAGGACCTTACTATAGTAAAGCAGAGGGCCGAGGAGCTTACCGGCATGCGGATGCTCATGAACGAGGTCAGAGCCCAGAACCACGAGTTCATGAACAAGCTCCACACCATCTCCGGTCTTATTCAGCTTAAGGAGTATCAGGAGGCCATCGATTTCATCTCCCAGTCGGCGAAATCAAACCAGGAGCTTATCGGTGCAATAAATTCCAAGATAAAGGAACCCAGCGTGGCAGGACTTCTCCTTTCAAAATGCAACAAGGCCAGCGAGAAGAAGGTCAATCTTGTGATCAACGAGGACACCTATATACGTGATCTGCCCGAGAAGATGCACAAGGATGAGTTCTGCTCCATCGTGGGCAACCTTATAGAGAACTCCCTGGACGAGCTGGCAGGCCGTACCGACGGCAAAATAGAGGTGGGTATTTTCCAGGGCGAGAAAGACATGAATATCACTGTATACGACAACGGCCGGGGAATCCCGGAGAAGACCCGGGATAAAATATTCAGTAAAGGGCACAGCTCCAAGGGGGAGTACCGGGGCTATGGCCTATATATTGTCAAGGAAATAGTTGACACCTACGGGGGAAAAATACGATTATGGTGTGAGTCCGGCACCACTATAGTGATAACTATCCCCATGAGGCAGGAGAATAATAAATGAAGATTCTTATTGTAGATGATGATCCGATGGTTGCACACATCAACCTTAAGTTCGCCAACAAGGCAGGCTACGAGGATGTGGATACAGCAGCTGACATAGAGAGCGCAAAGGAGAAGCTCAAGCAGGGGGACATAGACCTGGTGCTCCTGGATGTTTACCTCCCTACAGGAAAAGGGACAGAAATCCTCAAGTGGATACGTCAGGAGAACCTGAACACCGATGCCATCCTTATTACTGCAGACCGGAGCTCCGATACAGTGGAGGAATCCATGAACTTCGGTGCCGTGGACTATCTGATAAAGCCCTTCGACTTCGACCGGTTCCAGCTGGCTATGGAGAAGTTCGAGCGGAAAAGGAACGGCTTTGTGGGGAAGAAGAGCGTGGAGCAGGATGACATAGACAGCATCTTCTTCGATTCTGTGAGCAGGAACGACAAGGTCAAGGATATTCTTGAGAAAGGGATGAGCGAGAAGACCTATAACGCTATCCTGAATGCCATAAAAGCTATGGATGCCTCTGTCACAGCCGAGGAGCTGGGTGACAAGCTGGGCATCTCCAGAGTCTCTGTGCGCCGCTATCTTGAGTTCATGGAGGACAAGGGAATACTGGAGATGAAGCCTATCTACGGCAAGAAGGGAAGACCCCAGCACCTGTTTAAATATGTCAAAGAGGGTAATTGACCTTAATTATATTATTTGGTAAAGTGTTTTCCGTTAATTGGTGGCGTAACTCAGTCGGTAGAGTAAGCGGCTCATATCCGCTCTGTCAGGGGTTCGAGTCCCTTCGCCACTAATTTTTTTTTGCCTTATAGGCAAGCTGACCACAGGCTCCGGAGACTCCGAAGCCTTTTCTTTTTCTGAGGGTGTAGTTAATCCCCAGCTTGTCAAGCTTTGAGCAGAATACATTGATATCCTTACGGTCCGGAGTCTGGAAGGGCTTCCCCTCCACAGTGTTCCATGGAATCAGGTTAACCAGCACCGAGAGGCCGCTTGTGAAGTGCCTCAGGGCCTTTATATCCTCATCTCCCATGTTGAAGTCTTTTATAAGCACATACTCGAAGGTGAACCGCTTGTTCTTGTCCTGCTGGAATGCCTTGAGGGCACTCTTGAGGTCGGAAAGAGGGTAGCGCTGGGTGATTGGCATAATCTGGCGCCGCTTCTCCTCTATGGCGCTGTTGAGCGACACCGCAAGCCTTATCTCCAGCTTGCTCTGGGCCAGCGCCTGTATGCCGGGGATAATGCCGCAGGTGGATATAGTCATCCGCCGTGCTCCCAGGCCTATAGCGTTCTTGTCGTTAAGTATAGTGATAGCCTTTTTCAGGTTGTCGATGTTGTCGAAGGGTTCACCCATCCCCATAAACACTATGTTGGAGAGCTTGCCTGCAATCTTGGAGCCTATCAGGTACTGTTCCAGTATCTCGCCGGCGGTCAGGTTCCGCTTAAAGCCCATGTCGGCAGTGCGGCAGAAGGCACAGCCCATCTTGCAGCCCACCTGGCTTGAAATGCAGATAGTCTTCCTTTCGGTGCCGTCAGAAAGTATGACGCACTCGGTGAAAAGGCCGTCGGAAAGCTCTATGCGGAGCTTGCAGTTGCCCCCCTCGTCATCAAGGGAAGTATCTACCTTTGAAGTGAATATGCAGAAGTTCTCTGCCAGGCTCTGGCGCAGGGACAGAGGCAGGTCTGTTATTGCATCGAAGCTCTCGATGCCTGAATAGATGGCATGATAGATCTGCTTGCTCCGGAACTTTTCCTTTACCTGGATAAGCTCCTGAATCTCCTCTGGAGAAAGGCCTAAAAGGGTTGTCATAGTATCAGATGAGGCCTTTGGTGGAGAGCACCTGGTCTGAATCTGCGGCTGCATAGGACTGGGCAATAGCCTTGCCAAGGGCCTTGAAAAGGGCCTCTGCCATGTGGTGGCTGTTCTGTCCGTAGCGGCAGGTGCAATGGAGTGCTATCTGAGCTCTGTTTGAGAGAGCGATTAAGAATTCTCTTATAAGTGCCATGTCGAAGGTGCCGGAATATGCCTGGGGGAATTCTGCGTTGAGCACCATGGAAGGGCGGCCGCAGATATCGATGACAGCCTCGGAGACTGCCTCATCCATAGGGATGATGGAATAGCCGTAGCGCTTGACGACACCTGCTTTCTCAGCAGACTTGGCAAGGGCATCCCCCAGCACAAGGCCAATATCCTCCACCAGGTGGTGCGGGTCCACATCCACATCGCCATCAGCCTTCACCTTGAGGGCAAAGCCGCCATGGAATGCCATAGCTGTAAGCATGTGGTTGAAGAAAGCCACAGGGGTATCGATCTCAACACCCTTTGCATCCATATCAAGAGTCAGCTTTATGTCTGTCTCCTTGGTCTTTCTCTTTAATACAACAGTACGGTTTCCCATGTTGCGCCTCCTATTTGTATTATTTATCGGCACCTTATATATATTCCTATACTATACAAATAGAGTTTTTTCAGTTATAGTGTCGGAGGAGATACATCATGCATTTCGGATTCAATGAGATGATGTGGTTCGCAGTTCTCATAGTGAACTTCATCATTGTGCTGGCTGTCTACCGCTTCATGGGCAAGACAGGTCTTTTCGTGTGGATGGCAATCGCCAGCATCCTTGCAAACATCCAGGTGCTTAAGCTGGTTGATTTCTTCGGCTGGAACATAACCCTGGGCAACGTGCTCTACGGCACCTCCTTCCTGGCCACCGACATAATATCGGAGAACTATTCCAAGGAGCTGGCCCATAAATCGGTGTGGGTGGGGTTCTTTGCCATGATCTCCATGATCATACTCATGACATTGTCATGCCTCTTCATCCCTGCGGCCGATGACTTCGTGTCGGATCACATGAAGGCCATATTCACCGTTATTCCCCGGGTATCCTTCGCAAGCCTTGTGGCATACCTTATATCCCAGAACCACGATGTGTGGGCATACCACTTCTGGATGGAGAAGTTCCCCGACACCAAGTTCATCTTCATAAGGAACAACCTGAGCACAATGGTAAGCCAGCTGATTGACAGCGCCATCTTCACCACAATAGCCTTCGCCGGGATGTACCCCTTTGGAGTGCTGGTGCAGATCATAATCTCAACCTATGTCCTCAAGTGGCTGGTGGCACTCTTCGACACAGGCTGTGTTTACATAGCCGCCAGCTGGTTCAAGAAGGGTAAAGTGCAGGAGATGTGATGGACAAAGGCTTCCAGGAATATCTTGACCAGTTTGTGGAGTTCACCAGCCAGTACAATAAAGAGATTTATTACGGCAACCAGGGACGTGACGACATCCAGGCCCCGGTGGAGCCCGAGATAGGGCGGTTCCTGGCCTTCATTGTCAGGATGACAGGGGCAAGAAAAGTGCTGGAGCTGGGGACCGGAGTGGGCAATTCCACCATCTGGCTGGCGGAGGCTGTGAAGGAGACCGGCGGCAACGTGACCACAGTGGACAATCACCCCCGCACATGGAAGGAAGCCACTGCCAACATAGAGAAATCGGGGCTGGGGGAGTATGTGACAATGACCCACTCCGATGCCGACGAGGCTGTCCGCAAGCTGCGGGAGCAGAATCTCCAGTTCGACATCATCTTCCAGGACTGCGCCAAGTACATCTACACCGTGATCTACGAGGATGTGGCCGCTTTAGTCAGGAAGGGGGGCATAATTGTGGCAGACGACACCATGTTCCCTGTATGCGCTAATGTGCGGGAGAACCTGGGCCGCCACATGGACCGGTACAACCGACAGATGTTCGCCGACAGACGCTTTTTCTCCACCATGCTCCCCATAGGCCACGGCATGACCCTCAGCTGGAAACGGTAATGCAGTAAGTGCTGGTACGACAGTACCCACTGTTCAGATCTATACTGAAAAATTGTAAAATAGACTTTACAAAAATTCCATGATATTGTAAACTCAAATTGTGGAAAGGTTATTTGAGCATTACAGAAATAAATTAGCATTCACCAAGACAGCCTTTGTCAGGAGCCTGGAGCAGAACATCGACTGGAAATCCAGGCTCATCGGCATACGGGGACCCAGAGGGGTCGGCAAGTCCAACCTCATGCTCCAGCATATCAAGAAGGCCTTCAAGGAAGATTACAGCAGGGCACTCTATGCCAGCCTTGACGACCTTTATTTCGCTGACAACTCCCTTTCCCCCCTTGCAGAGCAGTTCACCCGGCGGGGTGGAACCCATCTTTTCCTGGACGAGGTCCATAAGTATCCCAAGTGGGATCAGGCTGTGAAAAGTCTCCATGACAACTTCCCGGGACTCTCCATTGTATACGCAGGATCCTCCCTCCTTGAGAATCATGCTTATACCTATGATATGCAGGGCCTTTCCTTCAGGGAATACCTTGCTTTCAACACCAACAGGGAATACCCCATATTCTCCCTTGAGGATATCCTGACCCGCACCGAGGAGATCTCCGCAGAGCTTGCCTCCGAGATAAAGCCCTTCAAATATTTCGACAATTACCTCAGGATGGGCTATTATCCCTTCTTCATCCTGGGGGAGAAAAACTACTTGAGCCGTATGAATGAGACCATCAACATGATCCTGGATATAGAGCTTCCTATCCTGCGTAATATGGAAACATCTTCCATCCCCAAGATACGCAAGCTGCTGGCAGTCATAAGCAAGGTTTCCCCATGCGCGCCCAATGTGGCCTCCCTTGCTTCTCATATAGGAGTTGCCCGGCAGACACTGCTCTCTTATTTAAAGCACCTGGAGGAGGGAAACCTTATTGTGCTGCTCTATAAAGGGGCGCGGGGTACCGGATCTCTTGTAAAGCCCGACAGGCTGTACCTTGAGAACTCCAACCTTATGCATGACCTGATGGACCATGAGGCTGCTCCTTCCGATTCCCTTGAGACATTTGTGCTGAACCAGCTGAAGAAGGACCATGATATAAAGCTGACTGCTTCCGGGGATTTCCTGGTTGATGACCGGCACACATTCAGGATGTGCAGCGGTAACAGAAAGCAGAAGCGGGCAAAGGATGAGGGCAATTCATATATAATTGCCGATGACATTGAGATCGGTTCAGGCCGCCTTATACCGGTCTGGCTTTTAGGATTTTTATATTAATAGGAGGAATTTTATGCCTATTGACAAGTCAAAAATTTCAAAAGAGATGCTTGCGAAAGCAGCTATGTGTGAGACAGCTGAGGAGCTGATTGCGCTGGCAAAGACAGAAGGAATGGAGATCACAAAGGCCGAGGCCGAGGCTTACCTTTCAGAGCTTGATAATGTTGAGCTTGACAGCAAGGCTTTGGAAAAGGTGGCCGGTGGCTATAATATATGCGAGAATTATGGTCAGGCATGCCCGGGTTATATAAATGTAGGATGATTAAACTTAGGTATAAAAGGAGAAATATATGCCAATTGATAAGACAAAACTTACAAATGCAATGCTTATAAAAGCAGCAAATTGCGAGACTGCTGAGGAGCTGATTGCTCTGGCTAAGGCAGAGGGTGTTGAAATCACCATGGATGAGGCTCAGGCATACTTGGCAGAGACTGAGAATGTAGAACTGGACAGTTCCACTTTGGAGAAAGTGGCTGGCGGTGCCTGCTTTGAAGTTGAATATGGCTGCAGTACTAATTGCGATGGGTTCAAAGACTGCTGATAAGTTTAGGCAGGGGGTATCAATATGCCAATCGACAAATCAAAATTGACAAACGATATGCTGGAAAAAGCTGCAAAATGCAAGACTGCAGATGAGCTTAT
>JAFXTY010000016.1 GCA_017535435.1 Spirochaetia bacterium
AATCATATAGCTGTGGGGACTTCCATTTTTTGGTATTGAGATTGAGCCTGGATTCAGATAAAGATTGTCGTCCCCGAACTGCTCCCAGGCCGGAATATGGGTGTGGCCATGGAGCAGGATATCCCCTTTCTGCAGTGGCGGCGGGGTCTTGGTGTTGAACTTATGCCCATGGGTCACATATATAAGCCTTTTGTCCAAGGGAAGAATGCAGTAGTCTGCCATGATGGGAAACTCCAGCACCATCTGATCCACCTCGGTGTCGCAGTTGCCCCGGACACATAAAATCTTATCCTTTAGTGAGTTAAGAAGTGCAATCACTTCCTTGGGCGCGTACTCCTGGGGCAGGTCATTCCTGGGCCCGTGGTAGAGTATATCTCCCAAAAGCAGCATTCTGTCAGCCTTTTCTGCTTTGAATGCCTCTATCATCTTCCTGCAGCAGTATGCAGAACCGTGTATATCCGATGCGATAAATAACTTCATAATGCTATTTTAGACAAAATTGCATTTTTTTTAAAGTTTTTTCTCAAAAGTCAAAGCAAAAACAACTTTTTTTGTGTTTATACAAGTAAATCTTTTGTAAGGAGTGAGTTTATGTCAAAAATTACTGTACAAAACACAGAAATAGCTGTAATCAGCTTTAGAGAGCACGATTATATCTGTCTAACAGATATAGCAAAGCACAAATCGGACGAGCCTAATGTGGTAATAGGAAACTGGATGAGGAACAGAAACACGCTTGAGTATCTTGGACTTTGGGAAATGTTATACAATCCTGATTTCAAACCTCTCGAATTCGAGGGGTTTAGAAAACAGGCCGGACTAAATGCATTTACATTATCTCCATCAAAATGGATAAAAACCACGGATGCTAAAGGGATAACCGTGAAAAGTGGTCACTATTGAGCAGATGAAAATACTTGAAAATATTGGAGATAGAAGGCTGTTGAGATAGTTCCAACTTTTTTCTTGTGTCCATTCTGAAAATTCAGTATTATAAAGGGGAAGGAGAGCAGCATGAATAAACCGTCTATCGTCTATTTCACAAAGGATCTTTCACCGGAAGGACTTCACAAGGTATACAGCAGGATCAAGGAGAACATGACTGGCAGGATTGCCATCAAACTCCATACGGGCGAGAAGAATGGCCCCAACATCATTCCAAGCAGCTGGGTAAAGAAGTTCATGGAAGGGGAGAAGGAGCTCAAATCCGGCGGAACCATCGTAGAGACCAACACATACTATGAGGGGGACCGCTATACAACAGAGCAGCACCGTGAGACTCTTAAAGTAAACGGCTGGGATTTCTGCCCAGTGGATATAATGGACGAGGATGGAGTTGTCACTCTCCCTATAAAAGGGGGCAAGTGGATGAAAGAGATGTCCCATGGCTCCCATATGCTCAACTACGATTCACTGTTGGCTCTGACCCATTTCAAGGGGCACACCATGGGCGGTTTCGGAGGCTCCAACAAGAATATAGGGATAGGGTGCGCCGACGGCCGCATAGGTAAGAAGTGGATCCACACCAAGGAAGGCTCTGACGATATGTGGTCTATTGCCGAGGAGGAGCTTATGGAGCGTATCTCCGAGTCCACAAAGGCCACCATCGACTATTTTGGAAAGCACACTGCCTACATCAATGTGATGCGTAACATGTCTGTCTCCTGCGACTGCGAGGGGACCTCTGCCATGCCTGTTGTCACACCGAATGTGGGAATCCTGGGCTCCCTGGATATCCTGGCTGTTGACAAGGCCTGCATCGATATTGTCTATGCCATGAGGGAGGATGAGCACCACGACCTGGTGGAGCGGATTGAGACCCGCCACGGCCTCCGCCAGCTCTCATATATGAAAGAACTGGGTATGGGCAACGACCAGTACATTCTTATAGACCTGGACAATGATGTTGCCCATATCCTTCCAAAGGATGCGGTAAAAAACCTTAAGCCTTTCTCCCAAGAGTCACACTGAAACAAGATCAGTGTGACAACTTATTAATATCAACTAACTCAGTATTGGCCAGAGTATAGCGGCTGGCTATTATCTTGATCAGAGCGCCGGCTGTGTCCAGACTTGTGAGGCATGGTATGCCCAGCTGCATTGCACGCCGGTGGATTGCGATAAAGTCACCCATGGTGGCATCTTTCACTGCTCCAGTGTAAATCAGATAGTGTATCTTTCTCTTCTCCATCAGAGTGTAGATTTCTGCCGATTCTGTGGCATTTGATACGCTGTGGACAGGTATTCCCTGCCTCTTTATGGCATCGGCTGTCCCCCGGGTTGCATATATCTTGATCCCAAGGTCATAGAACTGCTCTGCAATGGAAAGTATCTCCTGATAATCTATCTCTGCCACAGATAGTAGAACTCCTGTCTCCACATCAAACTTGGATGGGATGGTGAGTCCTGCGGCTGTAAGTCCCTTGAACAGAGCCTCTGCTGTTGTCTTTCCTATGCCCAGCACTTCGCCGGTGGACTTCATCTCAGGTCCCAGGATTGCGTTGGCATCGTTCAGCTTCTCGAAGGAGAAGACCGGTACCTTCACCGCATGGCATGGGGGAGTAGGGTACAATCCTGTGCCGTAGCCCATATCCTTGAGCTTACCCCCCAGCATGACCCTGCTTGCGATATCAACCATCGGTACACCCGTCACCTTGCTTATGTAGGGGACAGTGCGGGATGCCCTTGGATTCACCTCTATCACATATAGTTCGTTCTCAAATATCAGGTACTGGATGTTCACCAGACCCTTGGTCCCCAGGGCCAGTGCCAGCTTGGTTGAGCGGTCGCACAGCTTGTGCAGCATCCTTCCAGACAGGTTGTAGGGAGGGTAGACTGCTATTGAGTCGCCTGAATGGACACCGGCCCGCTCTATGTGCTCCATGATGCCTGGTATCAGGACATCGGCGCCGTCGGAGATAACATCCACCTCCAGCTCGGTGCCAGGCATATACTTGTCCACCAGCACCGGGTTCTCGATACCTGTGGCCAGGATTGCCTGCATATATTTCCTTGTCTGCTCATCAGACCAGGAGATGGTCATGTTCTGACCGCCTATCACATAACTTGGCCGGAGAAGCACCGGATAGCCCAGTGTCTCTGCTGCGTTCACTGCCTCTTCCATAGTCTTCACTCCCATTCCCTTGGGGCGGGAGATGGCGAACTTCTCCAAAAGCTTGTCAAAGAGGGCCCGGTCCTCCGCCAGGTCTATTCCCTTGGCAGATGTGCCTAAAATAGAGATTCCCTGCCGGTCCAGGAACTGGGTAAGCTTTATGGCGGTCTGGCCTCCGAAAGCCACCACAACCCCTATCGGCTTCTCCACATCAATGATGCTCATAACATCCTCTGGAGTAAGGGGCTCGAAATAGAGCCGGTCCGCAGTGTCATAGTCGGTGGATACAGTCTCCGGGTTGTTGTTTACAATCACCACATCATAGCCCATCTGGCGCAGTGTCCAGACGCAGTGCACCGACGAGTAGTCGAACTCTATTCCCTGGCCTATGCGGATAGGACCGCTACCAAGCACCAAAATCACCGGTTTGCCGGAGCGCTTGAAAGACCTGGATTCGCAGACTTCGTCGCAGGTGGAGTAGAAGTATGGAGTCTCGGCGTTGAATTCGGCGGCGCAGGTGTCCACCATCTTGTAACTGAACTGCCAGCCTGGCAGCTTCTTTGCCCTGCATATATGCCGAAGTGCCTTGTCGGTGTAGCCCAGGCCCTTGGCCAGTGCGTACTCATCCTTTGAGAGCTTTCTCTTTCCAGCGATGGAGAGCTCAAAATCGGCCAGGTTCCTGATTTTGTCCAGGAACCAGCAGTCTATCTTTGTTATCTCATGGATTTTATCTATGGAAATGCCAGCCTTAAGAGCCTCGAACACAGTGAAGATACGTCTGTCATCCTGCTGGGCAAGGCGCTCTTCCAGCGGTCTGTCGGAGAGGGGTGGAGCATTCAGGGTGTCAAAGCCGTTCTCGGTGCCCCGCACCGCCTTCATAAGGGCGGCCTCGAAACTGCTTCCGATGGCCATCACCTCGCCGGTGGCCTTCATCTGGGTTCCTAGTCTGCGGCTTGAGCCTGCGAATTTATCGAAAGGCCACTTGGGGAATTTTACCACAACATAGTCCAGAGCCGGCTCGAAGCAGGCACAGGTCTTTCCGGTTATGTCATTCTTTATTTCGTCCAGGGTGTAGCCCAGGGCAATCTTGGTCGTGATCTTGGCAATAGGGTAGCCTGTGGCCTTTGATGCCAGAGCCGAGGAGCGGGATACACGGGGGTTCACCTCTATTACTGCATACTCGAAACTGTCGGGGTTAAGGGCGAACTGACAGTTGCAGCCTCCCACGATGCCCAGGGCTGTGATCATGTCCAGAGAGGCGGATCGGAGCATCTGGTACTCCTTGTCAGACAGGGTAAGGGCAGGGGCTGCCACTATGCTGTCCCCAGTGTGTATGCCCACCGGGTCCAGGTTCTCCATGGAGCAGACTGCAATGACATTGCCTATGCTGTCACGCATGGTCTCGAACTCAATCTCTTTCCAGCCCGAGATGCACCGCTCCACCAGAATCTGATGGATGGGGGAGAGGAGAAGACCTGTGCCTGCGATTGTCTTTAGTTCTTCATCATTGTTGGCAATGCCGCCGCCGGAGCCCCCCAGGGTGAAGGCGGGGCGTATGATGACCGGGTATCCGATAAGCCGGGCAGCCTTCTGGGCCTCCTCCATGGTGTTGGCAATCTCAGATGGCACCACAGGCTGGCCTATAGCCTTCATGGTATCCCGGAACAGTTCTCTGTCCTCAGCCTTCTCTATGGCATTCATGTCGGAGCCCAGAAGGCGCACACCGTAGCGCTCCAATACGCCCCGGTTCGAGAGCTGCATGGCCAGGGTGAGCCCGGTCTGACCCCCAAGGCCTGCCAGAAGGCTGTCCGGCTTCTCTTTCTTGATGATCCGTTCTACAGTCTCGGCATTCAGCGGCTCAAGGTATATCTCGTCGGCCATGGCTTTGTCTGTCATTATGGTGGCCGGATTTGAGTTCACCAGCACCACGTTTATCCCTTCGGCTTTGAGGATCCGGCAGGCCTGGGCACCGGCGTAGTCGAACTCTGCCGCCTGGCCTATCACTATAGGACCTGAGCCTATGACCATCACTTTGCGTATACTTTTGTCTTTAGGCATTGTTGTTGCCCTCCATCATGGCTATGAACTTGTCGAAGAGGAAGCCGGTGTCCCTGGGGCCTGCACAGGCCTCGGGGTGGAACTGGACAGTGAAGCACCGCCTGCCGGGGTAGGTCATACCCTCGCAGCTTCCATCGTTTGCATTGACGAATGTCTCCACTCCGGTTCCCTTGAGGCTGTCGGCAATAACTGCATAGCCGTGGTTCTGACTGGTTATATAGGTCCGGCCACCTGCTTCCTTCACAGGCTGGTTGCCACCCCGGTGGCCGTATTTAAGCTTCTCGGTCCTGCCTCCCATGGCCAGGGCTGTCAGCTGATGCCCCAGACAGATGCCGAAGATGGGCACTTTGCCTACCAGCTTCTTTATCTGGGCTATGGCAAATGTGTTCTCAGCCGGGTCACCGGGGCCGTTGGAAAGCATGATGCCGTCCGGGTTATAACTGAGCACAGCTTTGGCAGAGGTTTTGCATGGAACAACTGTCACCTGGCATCCCCGACTGCACAGCGACTTTATTATATTTCTCTTTGCACCATAGTCTATGAGCACCACATTATGCTTTTTCTTTCCAAGGGCAGGGTAGACAGCCTCTTTTTCGCAGGTCACGGCATCCACCACATTGGTCACGGCAAACTCATTGATTGCAGCAAGATCTTTTGGAATCCTGTTGCAGATCATGGCATTCATCACTCCTTTTTCCCTTATCAGGCGGGTAAGCTCACGGGTATCTACACCGCAGATTCCAGGTATTCCCTGCTTCTTGAGATATTCATCAAGCTTGTACTGACTCCGGAAGTTGGAAGGGGTGTCGCAGAGTTCCCTGACCACATATCCTTTCAGGGCGCTCTTTCCCTCGAAGTCTTCTTCAATCACTCCGTAGTTTCCTATCAGAGGAAAGGTCTGGATCACTATCTGTCCTGCATAGCTGGGATCTGTGAGGGTTTCAAGATATCCTTCCATATTGGTGGTGAATAACAGCTCTCCCAGGCACTTTCCAGGGGCTCCTATCTGTTTTCCCTTGAAAACCTTTCCGTTTCCAAGAACTAAGTATGCTGTTTTCATCATTTCTCCAATGCTGCCTGAATAAAGCCCTTGAACAGAGGGTGTGGATGGTTCGGTCTGCTCTTGAACTCTGGGTGATACTGAACTCCTATGAAGAAGTTCCTGTCGGTGAGCTCCACTGTCTCCACCAGCCTGCCGTCAGGGGATAGACCGCTCAAGGTGAGTCCTGCTTCTGTCAGCTTCTCCCTGTAATCGTTGTTGAACTCGTATCTATGTCTGTGCCGCTCATGTATAAGATCGGTGCCGTAACATCTTTCCATGGCGGTCCCTTTCCCAATGCAGCATGGATAGCTTCCAAGCCGCAGGGTGCCTCCCTTGTTTATCTCCTCGCTCTGTCCAGGCATGAAGTCTATTACTTTATTTTTGCAGTCCGGAGCGAACTCGCCGGAGTCGGCATCCTCAAGGCCTGCCACATTCCGGGCATACTCGATAACTGCAATCTGCATTCCCAGGCATATTCCGAAGTAGGGCACCTTGTTCTCCCTTGCATATCTTGCCGCCTCTATCATTCCCGGAATTCCTCTGTCCCCGAAGCCGCCAGGCACTATGATTCCATCCATTCCACCGAGAATCCCGGCTACATTTGCTTCTGTTATAGTCTCCGAGTCAATCCAGTGGATATCCACCTTGGAATTAAGATAGAAGCCTGCATGGCGAAGCGCCTCTGCCACAGAAAGGTATGCATCGTGGAGCTGCACATATTTTCCCACCAGGGCAATCTTCACGGTTTTTTCTGCATTCCGCACCCGGTCGACCATCTCACGCCACTTGGCAAGGTCTGGCCTCGGAGTCTTTATGTTAAGCTCACGGCATACAACCTCCGACAGATGCTTGCTCTCAAGATAGAGAGGAGCCTCGTAGAGGATAGGCATTGTCAGGTTCTCGATCACACAGTCGGGCTTGACGTTGCAAAAGTTGGCAATCTTGGTGAAAATGCTCTCGTCGGTGATAGGCTCGTCGCACCGCAGCACTATGATGTCAGGGGAGATTCCTGCGGCCTGCAGTTCTTTGACTGAATGCTGTGTGGGTTTTGATTTATGCTCTCCGGAAGCCTTCAGGTAGGGGACCAGTGTCACATGGATGTACAGGGTGTTGCCTCTGCCTTGCTCTAGTCCCACCTGCCTTATAGCCTCAAGGAAAGGCTGGCTCTCGATGTCTCCTATGGTTCCTCCTATCTCGGTGATAACTATGTCGGCATCGCTTTTCTTTCCTACGTTGTATATGAAGCTCTTTATCTCATCTGTCACATGGGGGATTATCTGCACAGTCCGTCCCAGATACTCTCCGTGGCGTTCCTTGGCAAGCACGTTGGCAAACACCTTTCCGGTGGTCAGGTTTGAGTATTTGTTCAAGTCCTCGTCTATGAACCGCTCATAATGGCCAAGATCCAGGTCAGTCTCGGCTCCGTCCTCGGTGACATACACCTCGCCATGCTGGTATGGGCTCATGGTTCCCGGGTCCACGTTTATGTATGGGTCAAGCTTCTGGGCTGCCACCTTGAGTCCTCTTGCCTTCAGAAGCCTTCCTAAGGATGCTGCCGTTATTCCCTTTCCCAGTCCCGATACAACACCGCCAGTCACAAAGATATAATTTGTCATCTTTTCCTCCCGAACAGATCAGGACATAAAAAAAAGGCGCTCATCGACAGGAATCCTTTCCTGGATGAACGCCTTTGTCCTTCCAAAATTTAATTCTATCACCATCAAAAATATCTGTCAATGATAATCTTGATATGTCCGGATAATATTATTTGCAACATCGGTTTTTGAGAGCCTTGTGTCCATGGCAGTCTTCTCTATATAATGCTGCGCCTCGCTCTCTGTCATCTTCATATAGCCGATGAGGAGCCACTTCGCCTTGTTCAGCACCTTGAGCTCGTCAATCTTCTGTTCCACCGATTTCTGCCTGCTCTCGATCTGTTTTATCCGCTGACGTGCAGCCCCCAGGATTTTCAGGTTCTGAGAGATGACAGAAACAGTCACAGGCCTAGTCACTATCACAACTCCATAGTCTGCAACTTTTTCATTTACTTCTTCATACGAATCTTTGCCGACCAGGAGCATGACGCAGGAGCTTGATCCGGTGCAGATGTCGGTTGCCAGCCTGGTGCCTGACTCGTCTGGAAGAGGGGAGTTGATCACCACGATATCATAGACCCGGTCCATCATCTTTTTCCTGGCGGATGCCGCATCGGGGACAGTATCCACAGGCCAGTACTCAGCTATAGGAAATAAAGTAGGGGTGAGCATATTGAACTTTGCAGAGGAAGATACAATCAGGATACTGAAGATATGCTCGTGGAACATAATTTTAATATCTTTTTTATATCGCTTTTTTGTCAATGAGTTTCCACATAAAAATATTGTTATATATTTCTGATATCTATGATATACTTCATATTCGGAGGGGACATGACACAGAACCAGCGGTTAGACTATCTTCTTGAAAAGTTCAAGGAAGATTCCGGCAGATACAGAAATCTCCAGGTAGGAGAGAGCATTGATGACAAGAGGGTGGCCCTCCGTTCTCTTATGAACATCCGTATGCCTGGCGCTATGGATGATGAGATCCTCAGAATTCAGGATGAATACCTGTCTGCCCGTATCAGGGAGAAGGGGATTGTTGCCCTCGATTCCATCCCGGAGGTTGCCGATAAACTGTCAATCTGGCAGGGGGATATCACTCTCCTTGAGGTGGATGCCATAGTGAATGCCGCCAACTCCCAGATGCTGGGCTGCTTTGTCCCCATGCACACCTGCATAGACAACTGCATCCACACCTTTGCCGGCATACAGCTCCGCCTTGAGTGCCATAATAAGATGGAGGAACTCCGTTCAATCCACGGACCGGCATACCAGCAGCCCACATCTGTCCCTATGCTGACCGATGGCTATAACCTTCCGGCTAAAAAAGTGATCCATGTGGTGGGACCCATAGTGTCAGGATCCCTTGCTGCAGAGCATGAGAAGGCGCTGGCTGACTGCTATGCCAATGTCCTTGATATGTGCCTTGAGAACAGCCTGCGGAGTGTGGCCTTCTGCTGTATCTCCACCGGCGTGTTCCATTTCCCCAATCAGCGGGCGGCAGATATAGCCACTTCTGTGGTGAAAAGCTGGCTTAGAGGGCATCCTGGAACTATGGACCGGGTGATATTCAATGTGTTCAAAGATAAGGATAAGGAATATTATGAGCAGTTCATTTGACATAAATCTTTCTGCCGGTTCAGTTGAACCACAGGAAGCACCTCGGCGCCTGAAAGAGGAATTAGCCTCTGCCGACGCCATAGTGGTAGGGACTGGAGCGGGTCTTTCCACATCGGCAGGCCTCATCTACTCCGGCCCGCGGTTTGAGCAGTAT
>JAFXTY010000017.1 GCA_017535435.1 Spirochaetia bacterium
CAACATGGATACACTTGTGGCCATGGGTTCGGCAGTCTCTTTCCTCTGGAGTCTGGCAGTCCTGTTCCAGATGACCAGCCTTATCACTGATGGACAGACCAACGGGGCTTTATCAGAGCTCTATCACAAACAGCTCTACTTTGAATCAGCTGCCATGATACCTGCCCTCATCACAGTGGGGAAAATGCTGGAGGCCATGTCCAAGGGGCGCACTACAAACGCCCTCAAGAGCCTTATGAGGCTTGCCCCCAAGACAGCCCTTCTGATCCGGGAGGGAGCAGAGGTGGAAGTACCGGCATCAGAAGTCAAGGCCGGCGACATCTTCGCAGTGCGCCCCGGCATGAGCATCCCTGTGGACGGCATAGTGCTGGAGGGCGGGAGCGCAGTGAACGAAGCCGCCCTCACCGGCGAATCCATTCCTGTGGACAAGAAGCAGGGTGACCGGGTCAGCGCCGCCACCATCAATCAGTCAGGCTACTTAAAGTGCCAGGCAACCCGGGTTGGGGAAGACACCACCCTGAGCCAGATAATAAAGATGGTGTCGGACGCTGCAGCCACAAAGGCGCCCATTGCCCGGATAGCAGACAAGGTATCAGGCGTCTTTGTGCCGGCCGTAATCCTGATTGCGGCCGCGGTCACCGCCGGCTGGGTAATCGCCGGTGAGGACTGGGCCTTTGCACTGGCCCGGGGAATCTCGGTGCTGGTTATCTCCTGCCCCTGTGCCCTGGGACTGGCTACACCGGTGGCAATCATGGTGGGCAATGGAATCGGCGCCAGGAACGGCATATTGTTCAAGACCAGCGAGGCCCTGGAGACAGCAGGCCGGGTGCAGATTGTGGCATTGGATAAGACTGGAACCATAACCCGTGGCGAACCTAGGGTTACAGATATAATCCCGGCCGCCGGAGTGAGCGGAGCAGAGCTTCTGGAAAAGGCTTATGCCCTGGAGGCGAAGAGCGAGCACCCGCTGGCCAAGGCTATTGTGGCCGAAGCTGGGGCACAAGGGGCAGCGCTGCCGGATGTGACTGGTTTCAGCGCCCTCTCCGGCAGCGGGGTCAGCGCAGTGGTTGCAGGCCGGACTATGCACGGGGGCAGCGGCGCCTACATAGGCACTCTGGCACCGGTGGATATGCTGGCGGCACAGGACAGCGCGTGGGCTGGCAAGCCGATGGCTCAGGTCGGCGAGGCCCTAGCCAAGGCAGGCAAGACGCCGCTGTTCTTCGAGGAGGAAGGCAAGCTGCTGGGCATTATCGCTGTGGCAGATGTGATAAAAGAAGATTCCCCGGAGGCAATCCGGCGGATGCAGGATATGGGGCTCAAGGTGGTTATGCTGACCGGCGACAACGCAAGGACAGCAAAGGCTATCGGAGACCAGGTGGGAGTTGATGAGGTTATTGCCGGAGTGCTTCCCGAGGGGAAGGAGAAGGCGATACGGAAGCTTCAGGAAAGTGGGAAAGTGGCTATGGTGGGAGACGGGATAAACGATGCCCCTGCCCTCACCCGGGCTGACATAGGAATCGCCATCGGAGCAGGAGCTGATGTGGCTGTGGACAGCGCAGATATCGTCCTTATGAACAGCACTCTGATGGATGTGGCCAAGGCTGTGGCGTTAAGCCGCAAGACCTTACAGAATATCCACGAGAACCTGTTCTGGGCCTTCTTCTACAATCTGATCTGCATCCCTCTTGCAGCAGGACTTTTCGGTTGGAAGATGAACCCTATGATAGGTGCCGCAGCCATGAGCCTGTCAAGCTTCACGGTATGCATGAACGCCCTGCGGCTGAACCTGTACGGCCTCAAGGGGCAGGATAATTTGAATGTTAAAAGGAGTAACAATATGAAAAAAACTGTAAAGATTGAAGGAATGATGTGCCCTCACTGCGAGGCAAATGTGAAGAAGACTCTGGAGGCTTTAGGAAACGTGGCCGGCGCAGAGGTGAGCCACAAGGCAGGAACTGCAATCCTCACCCTCTCCGGGGATGTGGACAATGCAGTGATCAAGAAAGCTGTTGAGGATAAAGGCTACAAGGTAGTCAGCATTCAGTAAGTGCCTTAGCGCCCTCTGAAAACCAGATAATTCGAGAAAAGAAAATTTACACCCATTCCTGCCAGGATACCCAAAGCCTGTGGGATGGTTTTGTACGGCCAGGTAAAGAAATAGAGCAGAAGGTTCAATGTGATAAGATTTATTGCCAGGCCAAACAGAGAGGACATCATAAATTTTGTCCAAAGATGTAATGAGGGAGGTGTTCCTCTGCTCTCCAACTTAAAAGTCCACAGATGGTTTATAAGATAATTCTGAGTCCCGGCTATTAAAAAACAGAAAGCACTGACCGGGCTCGGTGGAAAATGGAGGTGGTCAGCAAGAATAAAGAAGAGCACCAGATTGGTCACGGTGCCCAGACCGCCAGTTATGCCGAACTTCAGGAATTTTTTAAACATTTACGCACCTTCCAGACATTAGCAAGAGCTTCAAGGAAAATACCCTGACTCATCTTCGACTGTCCCAACACCCTATCAGGGAATACTATCGGGATTTCCTTGATGGAGCATCCCCGTTTCTCGGCCTTGGCCTTCATCTCTATCTGAAAGCTATAACCTCTTGAGATTATGGAATCAAGCCCTATCTTATCAAGAGCTTCTTTACGCCACATATTATAGCCGCCGGTCAGATCCTTCACGTTCACACCCAGCACAATACGGGAATAGAGCGATCCTCCTTTGGAGATAAGATTCCGGAGGAAAGACCAGTTCTCCACGCTTCCACCCTTGATATTCCGGGATCCGATTGCCACATCATAGGTCTGAATCGCTTCATACAACTTGGGTAGATATTCTGGTTTATGGGAGAAATCGGCATCCATCTCGCAAAGCACGTCAAAGCCGTGCTCCATGCCCCACTTGAACCCAGTGATATAAGCGGTGGCAAGCCCCTGTTTCCCGCTCCGCTCCAGCATGAAAAGCTTATCAGGGAACTGAGTCTGCATCTCTTTAACTGCAGCCGCAGTCCCGTCGGGAGATCCGTCATCCACCACCAGGATTCCGGCATTTTCCGGGATAACAGCAAAAACCTCAGGCAGCAGCTTCTTGATATTTTCAATTTCATTATAAGTCGGAATTATTACTAGTAATCTCATAGTTCTTTTATACACTTATAATCTATTTTCGATGTAAATAGTTACAAAGTTTAGCACTCGCTGAGCAGTTTCAGCAACTTCTTCCTGCTTCCGTCGGATAGTTCACCATACGGGGGCAGGACAGAAGGCTTATCGTAATCGTAAGAAAGGATGATTCCAGCCTCAAAGAAAGTGTCCCACACAGCTTTGTACCGGCCTGGCCCACAGAGAGGATAGATGTATGGCATCTCAATGCGCCATTTATCGCCGCAGGCTTCAATAAGACCGGCCTTCTCCCAATCGGAGTAATTGACCTCTTTCTGGAAAGCTATCAGGTTGTAGACAGCCCGCACTGCTCCGGCAAGAATCACCGGAGAAACCGGCTCGTCGGCAAGTTTCAGCTCGGTCTTGGAAACCACCACACCGGGGGCAAAGGCGAAAGGGACAGGAAGTGAAATAACCACCGGAAGCTCAGATAATTCAAGAAGCTCATCACCGAAGACAGGGCTCCCTTTTATCGGGTCATTCATCGGGTCAGGAGTAATTGACCCAAGAACCTCCCACGCCTTCTCTTCGGATTTAAACAGATAGACGAAGCATTCGCTCCCCACAAGTCTCCTCACAGCCTGCTTGAGCCGGTGGGCATAGGGAGATGGGAAGCCCGGGAGAATCCCCTTGTCGATCACATTCTTCATGGCCTGGCCATACCCCTTCTGCCGGTGTCCCATGATCAGGCGGCCCCTGTCCAGCACCATATCAAGATAGCGCTTTCCATCGGCAGTGTAGAGGAAGTAACCTCTGGCTCTGTTTATCTCCGGAATTTTCTTCATCATCATAATTTTAACGTTCTTTCAAGAAAATGTATAGTAAAAACAAAAAAGTTGATATATCATAAAGATATGAAATTTATAAGCACAAGAGACAAAAATAGAGTTGTGACATTCAAGGAAGCTGTTTTCCAGGGTCTTTCCCCGGAGGGCGGCCTTTTCGTACCCGATTCCACCCCTGATCTTTCCAAGCTTTATGCCGGAATGACAGCTGACACACCGTTCAACGAGTCTGCAATCCAGCTGACTGCAGCCGTCATGAAGGATGAGATGGACAAAGAGACTGCGGCGCGGATCATAAACCGGGCCTACTACTTCAAACCCGAGATTGTGGACACCGGCGACGATATCTTCATCGAGGAGCTTTTCCACGGCCCATCCTCTGCCTTCAAGGACTTCGGTGCCTGCTTCCTGGCCGCATCCATGGAGGAATTCCTCCAGTCCGACAACCGGAAGGCCATCATACTCACCGCAACATCAGGAGACACCGGAAGCGCAGTTGCCCAGGCCTTCTTTGACAAGAAGAACATCGATGTGGTGATCCTCTATCCATCAGGCCGTGTAAGCCCTCTGCAGGAGAAGCAGCTGACCACACTGGGAAAGAATGTCCGGGCCCTTGAGGTGAAAGGCTCCTTCGACGACTGCCAGCGGATGGTAAAGCAGATATTCACTAGCCCTGACATGAAGTACCTGCCCCTCACATCAGCAAACTCCATCAACCTGGGAAGACTGTTCCCTCAGTCCTTCTACTACATGTACGCCTACAACCAGCTGAAGGCAAAATACAAGAACATCGTATTCTGCGTACCAAGCGGCAACTTCGGAAACCTTACCGCCGGCGTGCTGGACTGGTGCTGGGGAATGCCTGTGAAGGAGTTCATCGCGGCAACAAACCTGAACAACGAGGTGCCACTGTACCTGGAATCCGGCAAGTACGAGCCCCATCCGAGCTTCAAGACCTACTCCAACGCCATGGACGTGGGAGACCCCAGCAACTTCGAGCGCTTAAGATACATTTTCAATGATGATTACAGGAAGATGGGAGAAATGATAAAGGGAGCCTGGGTATCCAACGAGGACACCCTGAAGGCTATCAAGGACTTCTATGCAGAGAAGAAGAAGTTCATAGATCCGCATACAGCGGTAGGCTATGTGGCATCCTGCAGGTACAGGGAAAAGTACCAGCCGAAGGATACAGCCATCATATCCCTCTCAACTGCACATCCGGGCAAGTTCCTGGAGGTGGTGGAAGAGGCTACCGGCGCACGCCCTGCCCTCCCTCCGAACCTGGAGCGGCTTCTCAAGCTGGAGAAGCACTCTGTAGTTGTGGAGAACACAGCGGAAGCCCTTAAGGAATACCTTAAGAAGACTTTCTAAAGGCCGATGACCGCGCAGATAGTTTTAGGAAACGGAGTTTTCTTCCTGGGAGCCGTGATTCTCGTGCTCCTGGGACTGATCAGGACAAAAAAGAATATCCTCATTGCCCAGATCCTCCAGGAAGTTTTCATGGGTGTCGGAATGCTGATACTGGGGGGAATAGCGGGATTTATCGTGGATACGATATCGATTTTCCGGAACCTGGTGTGCATCAGGTGGAATTATACGCTGAAGTGGAAGCTGATTTTCATAGCAGCGCAGGTGGGATTATACGCCGCCTTCGGAACCGAGGGATTGTGCGGATGGCTGCCGGTGGTGGCAATGTGCCTTTTCACCTGGTTCCTGGACTCGGAGAATGTGATTCTGCTGAAAGTTCTGATAGCTGTGATGCAGCTTATGTGGCTGATCTACGATATCTCTATCGTCAACTATGTGGGGATGGTGGTGGATGTGGTGTCGGCTGTCACCAATGTGGTGGGAATCTTCCTGGTAAAAAAGAAAGACTAAATTCTGACAGCTTTTATTGTGATAGCCTCGCCGGGGAACTTTTCCTTAAGGATTTTCTCCAGCCTCTGTACATGGGTTATGTCGTTCCAGACAGCCCTGAAGCATACTTCTACGGAATCAGCCTTGCTCTTGTACTCAAGAAATGTCATCTCCTGGTCATCAGACTCGCTTATGGAGCGCATAACCTGATCCTTGTCCGGCATTTTTTCCAGCAGGGTCCGGGGGAACTCTATTGTTATCTCCAGCTCAATGCTGTTCTTGAAGAACTTCTTGCCGAAGCTGGAGAAGTGGATGCACAGCATAAGAATACCGGTGAACACAGCTATTATAGTTGCTATAAAATAGAAGCCAAGACCACAGGCCATACCTATCACAATGGAGAGGAAGATGAAGGACATGTCAAGGAAGCTTCCGACGCTTATCCTGAATCTGATTATGGAGACTGCTCCAACAAGACCGAAGGCTACAGCCAGGTTGTTGCCGATGACCATCATGGCACCTGCCAGGATCACAGAGATAAAGACCATGGACTGCATCATAAGATGGTTGTTCTGCTTGGACTTGTTCATGATCTTATACACTTCTGCAAGCCAGAAATTGTGCAGAGCCGCAAGGCCCAGCCCTTTAAGACAGTTAATAAGTACTTCCATAATCACTCCTAAGGTAAAACAGGATCAGAGAGGTGCGAGACTCTTCCGCTTGGAGAGAGGAATCTCAAGAATCTTTCTTTTTCTGTCAAATATTTATTATACCCATCCTTGAAGTTCGGGTCATTCTTCATTGCTGTATCGGCGGTCTCAAACATATTCTCAGCATCATCATGCAAGGTTGCAAGGATGCCGTCATCCATGAAAAGCTCCTTCATCCTGCGGTTGTAGGCAGCCTTTACCTCGGGCACTGCAACCAACCTTCTGGTCAACTGGTTGTCGCCTCCCATTTCATAACCCTTATAATTATAACCCATACAGGATTCATTGTCCCAAGGTAAAAGATAAAATTTTTCATTATAGGCAATATAAAGATTAGTCATGAAAGTGTCCTCCACCAGAAGAAAATCATGCACAGCCAGGTAGGAAGCCACCTTCTCTATATCCACATTTTTAAGTACATAATCTCGCCATTTTACAGGTGAATAAGTGGTGACAGCGGCTAACAGGTTCTCCAGATTGGAAAAATCATCATCCTCTGGGAACTTCTTCTCGCAAAGAGATCGCAAGGGATGGTTGTTCTCCAGGTGGTCATAATCCTCGAAATAGGACTTATAAAGCTCGCCTCCAAGGATATCCTCGTCATAGTAGGTGATAAAGTTGTAGCAGCCCAGATATTCATCATTCAGGAAAAGACCGATAGTCTCGGTGTCGCAGGCCGGGAGCCCCGCAAGCTGATGGGCCCGCATGGCT
Organism: Spirochaetia bacterium; assembly: GCA_017535435.1. Classification (GTDB taxonomy): domain Bacteria; phylum Spirochaetota; class Spirochaetia; order CADAEX01; family CADAEX01; genus CADAEX01. The sequence continues at coordinate 7,228 of JAFXTY010000017.1, forward strand.
ATCCGGTTGCTTATGCCGGCCACCTCATCTCCACGCTCCAAGACATATTTTCTGCCATCAATCTTAAGTTGGAAGGACTTTTTCGGGTGCATGCGGGAGGTATAGCCTCGCACCTTGAGCTTTCCCTCGCCCCGCCATTTCTCGTAAATGACGGAGCAGGAAACAGAATCAGAAATAGAAACTGAACTATACAACCGCATAAGGTTTTCATCAGAGAGGAACAATTCAAGCTTCTGGGCTTTGCCAGTATCAACATCATTGTCTTCGGCGGTAAACTCACCGCAGCCGATAAGAACTGCAAGAATACAAGAGGAAAGAACAAACAGAATTATATGGCATTTAAAAGCATTCTTCATATCAGTGCAGTATAAGACTGTCTCCATCGGAGGCGCGACCTGTGTTCTTATCAAGATAGTTCAGCACATAGGTTTTTATTTTCATAAAATCCACTCTGGATGTGGCATATTCTGGGTCGCTTGCCATTGCTGTACAGATATTGTCGAACATAGCCCCAGCCTCATTCCTCAGCTGATTTAGAATGCAGGAGGCACCTCCTCCTGTAAACAGTTCCTGCATCTTCTGATTGTATACAGCCTTAAATTCTGGTACTGCCGCCAGACGACTTATAAGCTGATTGTCATTGCATAGAGTGTAACTTTTTCTGCCCGGCAGCATACACTGTTCATTATCCCAGGGGATTATCCTATATTTGCCGTCGAACTGGATATAATAGTTGGTACGGCCGGTGTCAATCACGGTTAGAAAATCATGGACGACAAGGTATGAGGCGGTCTTATCTATATCCACCTTTTTAAGCACAAATTCATGCCAGTCTGCATCCGAGAAAGAGGAGCAGGCACATATCAGGTGCTCCATGTTTGACACATCCCCGTCCTTTGGAAACTTTTTCTCGGTCTGTGAAATTAAAGGATGATTCCTGTCCATGTCGAGTTTATTTTTGAACCAGCATTTATACAACTCACCGTCCATGAAATCTGGATCATAGTATGTTATGAAATTATAGCAGCCAAGATATTCATCATTAAGGAACAGAACCACCGACTCGGTGTTGCAGGCAGAGACCCCGGCCAGCTGATATGCCCGCATGGCTATCCGGTTATATAGACCACCGTTTTCCTGTCCCCGTTCCAGCATATATTTCTTGCCGTCGATTTTAAGGGCAAAAGATTTTTTAGGCTTAAGCCTGGAAGAAAGACCACGTACCTTTATTTCTGCCTCCCCATGCCATTTATCCTTATCCAATGTACAAGCGGTATAAGAGTCTGTGGCAACAGAACTGTACAGCCGCTGCATCTTATCCTGGGAGAGGTAGATATGCACCTCGCTCACATACCCGGTATCCACATCATCATCTTTGGTTGTGAACTCACCGCAGGCGGCAAGAGAAAAAATAATCAGACAGAAAGGAAAAACCCTCAGGACTTTACGCAAACGTTTATTCCCCAGATAGGCTCCACCTTTGTTTTAAGATTGCCGCTCTTGTAGGTGTCGAACCGGAGACCTCCGTCCAGGTGGACAAACACATATTTGCCGTGGAACCAGTTGCCCAGCATAAGCTCAAGCCGCCGGTTCTCGTCTATATACTTCAGATCTGGACACAACACACCACATCTGAATGCCGGAGTGTAGACAAATTTAGAAAGGTTGAAGTTATATCCCACCGCCAGATCAGCTGATGCAAACCAACTGTCATCCTCTCCTGGGAGATGAAGATAGCCCACAGGGTCAATCAGGTTGGTACCTATATTAGCTTCAGCAGCCCATACAACTCGGTCAACATTTCTATAATATTTCAGGTCAAATATAAAGTTGTTGTACTTGTACTCTGAAGACCCTTCGAAAGCCACATTATGCACAACAAATGGCAGGTATGAGACAGTGAAGGCAATAAAGTCCAGTCCCTCGGTGAAGTTGTAGTAACCAGTAAGGAAGAACTGGCTTTCGTTATGGGCAGAATTGAAGAAGAAGGCAGCATCAAGCTGTGTTTTATCCCCAAGAATATGTCTGTTTGAATATTCAATACCTGTATCAATATTGGTGAAGCCCGAATCCTTTATATACTTGACGCCCGGGGAGTCATAGAAAAAGAGCTCACTTTTCTTCTTAAGGAAATCATTCAAAGTCAGGCTGCTGTCGAAAAGACCTCCCTTAATGCTCTGGAATTCATCAATCCAATAGAAGACAGAGGCTTCCTCGGGATCCACATCCTTCCGGTCAATATCTATAGCCAAGGTAGCATAAAGACGGTCATTGAACCTGATCTTTGCCTCCAGTTCTCCCTCCACCTGATATTCCACATAATACTTATCACCGGTGATGTCTGAATCGTCCAGCTTGAACTGCACCTCTGCATCCAGGGAGAAATAGTCCTTAGGCTTGCTGAAAAGGGGACCTGCTATAAGTATAAATAGTGTAATAACGACAAAAAGTCTTTTCATTGCATTCTCCTTTTATTGGAAATGTCGCTTATAAGCGGCGCTTGTTCCTCTGTTGTCTATGAAATTGATAATCATGTCCCGGCATTTACGGGCATCCTCGACAGAATAGTAGAAAATTGGGTCATTCTTTATAGCCAGGTATGACTCATCATACCACCCCGTCACCTTATCCTTCAGGGTGCCCAGGAAGTCAGTGTCGGCCACAAAATCCTTCATGGCCTGGATATAGGCAGTTCTGACAGATGGCACCTTAAGTATGCGTTTCACCAGTTTGTTATCGCCGAAGAAACAGTCATATTCCAGTTTCATTCCCATCTCGTGGTCCCATGGCAGGAACACCAGCTTACCGTAATTATAAATATAATAATTGTGAGAAGCAGTATCTGAGACTCCGAAGAAATCGTGAACCACCATATAGCGGATAAAATCATCTACATCGATATACTTCTCAACCCATGCGTTCCAATCCATGTCGTTCATACTGTTAAGATTAGTGATAAGGAGATCCATTGTTGAGAAGTTCTCGTCCTTTGGAAATTTCTTTTCGGTCCGCTCATGCAGCGGGTCGCCATCAAAACCATTGATCAATATTTTGAAGAGTTCGGAGATGCTACCTTTTTTGTAGTTGTTGAGCTGCTTCTCCTCATACATATCCACCTTGACATAGTAGCCGATATACTTGTCGTTCACAAAAAGTGCCACAGGCTCAGTTTCTGGAGCAGCTGTGAGGGAGGCCCCTTTGTATACATAGTTATTATAGGCATACATGACAATACGGTTCTTGAACCAAGTGTCTGCCTCGTGCATCAGGGCATACTTGACTTTTTCGCCCCCCACCTTTATCCGCAGGGTAAAGTTCTTCTTCGGCTCGCCCCGGGAGGTGTATCCCCGGACCTTCATCTCCCCCGGATAGGTATGCTTGCTCATGGTCACAGTGCACTGGGCGTAGTCCTCCTCGGGCTGGGAGACGCTGTCGTAGAACTTGGCCAGGTTCTCCTCGGTGAAGTAGGCCTCCACCTTGGTTATACTGCCGGTGTCTGCTTTCTTGAAATCGGAGAATCCCCCGAATTCGCCACAGGATGTGAGGAGCAAGACTGTAAGAAGAGCCAGAATCAGCTTAGCCTTTGATGACAAGGGAGACTGCCCACCTCCAGTCCATCTTGGTCTTAAGATCATCATCGCCATAGGTGTCATACTTTGTCTTTATGCCGATTCCTGTATCCAGGTGGAGCTTGACATGCTCCTTATAAGAGAACTGGTTTCCCCAGATCACCTCGAACTCGTTGCACTTTGCCTCCGATATCTCTGGAATCAGCATGGTGCCCCGGAGTGCGGGGAGCCATTCTATGAAATCTGTCATGTTCACCTTGATACCACAGTGGAGGTCAGCTCCGGCAAAGGCAGGATATTCGGTGTCCGGGTCGTAGTTGATATGCCCTACAGGGTTGACGAGGTTGGAGCCCATGGTCAACTCTATGCCGTAGACAATCTTGTTGCGGTAATCGGAGTAGACCAGATCGCCTATAAAGTTGTCCCGGTGGGATTTGCAGTGCTCAGATCCCCAGTTCTCATGGTTTATGAAAGGATAGTAGGAGGCGAAGCCGCCGATAAGAAGCTCCTCCCGCTGGTCCTGCCAGTAGAAGCCCACATTCAGCTGAGGCTCGAACTGGGATGGGATGTATACAACATGGGCAAAGCCGCCGAAGCCATCCTTGCTCTTGTCCCTGTATTCATACTTGCCGCCGATGGCATGGCTCACGTAGCCCTGATCCTTCACCTCCCGGGTCACTATGTTCTTCCGGGCAAAAATACGGTCATAGTTGCCGAGATAATCGTCCAGGGAAAGGATGTTCTCGAACTTTCCACCCTTTATGGAGTGGTTCTCCAGGAAGGTGTACTTGGCAGAGATCTCATCTATATCCACCTCGTACTTGTCCAGCTCGGGCTTGAAAACAAGCTCTATGTCGTCTGTGGCCTGGAACTTGAACCGCATGGTGCCGCGGAGATTATAGAAATCGTCCTTGGCCTTCTCGTCGTTGGTTGAAAGCTCAAACTCCGGCTTTATGGTGAACTGCGCGAACACACAGCAGGGAATAATCAAAAATAAAAGAATCAACAGTTTTTTCATATTCTGACTCCTGACAGATTACAGATAGCATTAAACTCTATATGACGGTTTTTGGAAAGATGAAAATCCACAAATCCTGATTTGTTGAACTCCACAGCAATTTCTTCATTTTTCACACTTCCGGGATGAAAAAGCACTTCAACTCTACAATTTTCTTTACTTGCCAGGCGTTTAAAGGCAGGAAGCACCACAGAAAGCCTCTGTTCATCCATGTGACCGCTGTAAAAAACGCCGCAGAGATATCCTATAGGCAGGCCCCGGGATTCAAGCTTCTTTTTAAGGCTGCGGGAAAAATGATTCAGTATAATGCACTTAAGCAGATTCGGGAAGGAAAAACCTTTCAATGTCTTAAAGGATTTAAAATAAAGGGAAACCGGATCCTGAGTGTTCCGGATAAAGACAACCTTTCTTCCCTGTTCCTCAAGCCGGTCTATGGCCTCAAACAGGGCCCCCTGAACCAGAGGGATCATGTGGGTATGCTGATGGCTGTCCAGGCGGAGGGCTTTTGGATCCACCACTCCGGCAGCTATGCACTTTTCCACCTGGGCCACAATCTCCTCTGCAAGCTGGGTTTTAAGGGTCACACGACTTGACCTTTTAAAGCCTGATAAAAGGAGGGAACCCCAGCTGATCTTGAAGCATCCGCTGTCATCCACCAGTTCGGACACCTTTTCCTTGGGTAGACAGCTCCTCCCCTCCATAAAGTTCAGATGGATGCTCCGCTTGACTTCCGGCGGAAAGGATCTCAGAAGAGAGGCAGATGGGCCAAAGGCACTCATATTGGGGATAATGCTTATGCTGTCTATGGCCCTATTTTCTCCCAGCCTGCTTATATCCTGGCTAGCAGAGAGGGAGACAGCAAAGTCGTCGGCATGAAAGTCAAAAAAAGTATTATCCAATTCTTCTCCCTATGATATACTGAGGCCGCTTTTTAACCTCGTCGTAAATCTGGGCAATGTAGACTCCGATTATTCCAAGGCTTATAAGGCAGCCGCCGAAACCGATGAGCATAAGGAATACGATGGTGGGGAAACCACTGGCCGCATTGTTCCTGAAGTAGGAAAGAATAGCATCTATACCGATCCCCAGAGCAATAAGGACAAATATTATTCCTACGATGCTGATTATATGAAGGGGCAGATAGCTGAAGCAGATCACATTCTTAACAGCATATTTCATAAGAGACCGGGTGGACCACTTGGAGTGTCCGGAAACCCTGTCTGCCACCTCATAATAGACTGATGTCTTTTTAAAGCCTACCCAAAAGGAGAGAGCCCGGAAGAAGGTGTTGCGCTCCTTAAGTTTTGCAAGCTCTTCTGTGACTTTCCGGTCCAAGAGCTTGTAGTCGCTGGAGTTGGCCATATCGATCTTGACAGCACTGCTTATCATGCGGTAGAAGAGTTTTGTGAACAGACCGTGGATTACGCTCTCCTTGCCCCTGTCCCGCTTGATTCCCTCCACCACCTGATAGCCTTCCTTCCAGAGCTTATACATCTCTTTAATAAGTAAAGGCGGGTGCTGAAGATCGGCATCAATCACCACGGTGCAATCCCCGGTGACATTGCGGATACCAGCGAAAAGAGCGGCCTCCTTTCCGAAGTTCCGGGAGAAGGAGATGCACTTTACCCGGTCATCCTTCCCGTGCAACGCCTGTATGCGCTCAAAAGTGCTGTCCGATGAGCCGTCGTCCACAAACATAAGTTCAAAGGCTGCGGGAATATCATCAAATACTTTAAGGATTGCGTCATAGAAAGGAACAATATTATCCTGCTCGTTGAAGCAGGGAACTACTAAGGAAATTTTATCCATAAAAAACTCCTCCGGCAGAATTATCTCTCATCAGATTTTTTCCGGAATACAACCAGAAAACAGAAAAAGAAGTTAAAGGTGCTCACCAGCACCTCGTTTATAAGCTTGGAAATCAGCTCGTCCCAGCCGAACACCTTCACGAACAGATTCATGAGGACTACATCCATGAGCCCCGAGAAAGCCCGGGAACCATAGAAAAGAAGCATGCTTTTCAGAATTGCCCTGAAGCCCGAGGAGCTGTCCTGGAACACCATCTTCTTGTTGGCAAAGTAGGAGAAAGTGACAGAAAGGAACCAGGCCAGGATTACCGCCGGTGTAAGGGGGACACCCATATGGCGGAACAGAAGGAAGAAGCCCACATTCAGGGCTGTGGTGGCAAGTCCCCATACAATAAAGGAGAACACTTTTTTAATCATTGACATGCTGCAATATCTCCATGTAGGTGGCAATCACCTTCTTCTCATCAAACTTCTCTTCTGCCAGCTGACGGCTCCTTACCCCCATCAAAGCCTGCTCATCCCGACCCAACGCCAGGAACGCCTCCATTGCCCCCTGCAGGGAGCCGGCGGAACGGGGCTCCACAAACCAGCCGTTGGCGCCGGGAATCACAGTCTCGCGGCAGCCGGGGGTGTCTGTAGTTATGACAGGGCGCCCCATGGCCAGAGCCTCTATAAGAATCTTGGGCACCCCCTCCCTGTAGTAGGAGGGAAGCACCATGCAGGAGCATTTCTCAAGCCAGGGGCGCACATCCTTTGCTGCACCCGCATAATATGCCCCGGCTGCACTGTCCAGAGCCTCCAGCTCGGACAGGGGGACCCCCATGGGGTTGTCGCTGTCGGCCGGCCCCAGCAGGATGAACTCAGCCTCGGGGTGGGCCGACTTTATACGCCGGCTGGCCTGGATGAACTCCCCAATCCCCTTGTTCTTGAGCATACGGGATATGAGCATGAAGGCCGGCTTCTCCGGCAGTGGTGTGCAGGTAAATTTTAAAAGGTCAACACCTGACCCATTAACAGACCTTACAATCTGACCTTTTAAGTTTGACCCGATAATTTTCTGCTCCTCGAAGAAAGCCCGGTCGTCCTTGTTCTGGAACACCACTGCCCGCACCTTGCGGAAAGCAAAGCGGTAGAGCTGCTTCACTATCCTGTAGGTGAAGCCGGCCGGGTTGTCGAAGGCAGTGCCCAGCCCGTTCACGGTGCAGGTCATGGGAATCCCGGCCAGCCGGCAGGCTATGGCGCTGTAGATGTTGGCCTTTATAGTGTAGCCGAAGACCATCTCGGGCTGAATCGACTTGTAAATCTTATAGTACTCCCGGATAAGGAACAGGTCGGCAAAGGGGTTCTTCCCCTTCCTCTCCAGGTTCCTCACCGGGTGGAACACTGTACCGGGATTCTTTATATCGGTGAAGTTGGACTCGGGGGCCACTGTATGCACTTCATACCCGGCCTCCTGCAAGGTCTTTATAAGGCCGGCCCTGTGGTTGAATATAGTCCAGGCTGTATTGGATGTTATTACCACCCGCCTCATTTATCCAATATCTCCTTATATATCCCCAGAGTCTCCTCTGCAGCATTAGCCCAGGAGAACTCCTTCTCCCGCTCATAGCCCTTTGCCACCAGCTCCTGGCGGAAAGCTCCGTCGGTATAAATCTGGCTCATGGCTCCGGCAATGGCATCCACCGAAAGGGGATCTACCAGAACACCTGCATCTCCGGCCACCTCGGCAGTGGATGAGAAATCTGATGTGATCACCGGACATCCGCACTTCATAGCCTCCAGGATAGGCAGGCCGAAGCCTTCATACAGCGATGGCAAGCAGTAGGCCAGGGCGTTTGAATAGAGGGTGTAGGCATCATCATCCTTAACATATCCTGTGAATATTATATCTTCACGGTGGGCATCGGCAGGCATCACAAAACTCTTGTGGGGCTTTCCTGCCACAATAAGGCGGATATCGGCATCAGGGGAGGCCTGGGCCTTGAACTGCATGAAGGCCTGGATGACCCGGCCCACGTTCTTGTGGGGACGGAGCTCCCCCAGATAGAGGAAGTATGGCCTCTCCAGCTCAAACTTCTTAATCATTTCCCTGTTAGTCTTCATGCTGACAGTAGCTGCCTCGTAGACAACCCGGGCCCTCTCCTGCAGCCCTGACATATGGGGGAACACCTTGAGAAGGTCGTTCCTGGTGGACTCAGACACAGTTATAAGCTTATCGCAATGCTTTGCGGCATGGCGCATCAAATTCTTAAGGTATATAGACTTAAGTTTTCCCTTTGACCCCATGAACTCAGGGTGGAGCACATACTTAAGATCGTGGATTGTCACCATCTGCACCCCTTTCAGGAAGAGGGGATGGTTTGAGTAGAGGCAGTGGAACAGGTCGCACTTCAGCTTCCGCCGCTTGAGGAAGAACTTGATATCCCGCTTAAGACCTATGGCCGGTATGTCGAACCACATAATCTCAGCATTCTTCCGCCGGCTCACGAACTTGACCAAAGGATGCTTCATGTCCAAGGAAGGGTGCAGCATCACAGAGAAGAACATATCCTTGGGAGCCTTCTCCAAAAGCTCCTCCAGAAGCTCCTGCACATACTGCCCCACACCGGTCTTGCTGTTCTCCACCGCCAGGGCGTCAAGAATTATATGCTTCATTTCCCTACCCCGTTCTTTATGCGGTGCAGGCATGTCTTTATGCTGTTCACAGCCGGCACAGGAATCACAAAGGAGAGCCCCTCGATATAGTTCAGCGGATCCTGGGGCTTGGTGGCCACAGCCTTCTTCCAGTAGGAACGGGCCTGCTTATAGTCCTTCAGAAGGATATATTCCCGGAACATGGCAAGGTAATGGAGATGCTCCACAGTCTTCTGCTCCCTGGGTGTCAGCAAGTGGAAGTACTCCTGCTTCTCCTGGAAAATATGGAGCCGCCCCTGGATCACCTTTTCCCCGGTAGTTATCCGCTCTCCGTCATGGATATAGACATTGGAGAGGAACTCATCCACAAAGTCGGCAGTATAGCCCAGGGCAAAGATACGGAGCAGAAGCTCGTACTCCTGAGCACACACTATGTTGTGGAAATATCCTGCATGCTCAATCACAGCCTTCTTTATCATCAGGGTGGAGGTTATTCCCACATTCCGCACCATCTGGTACTTGAAAACATCCCCCCGCACCTTGGCCACGCTGTAGCGGATCACAGAGCCGGTTTCGTCCAGATAGCGGTTCTTGCAGTAGACCACACCCAGGTTCTTAAGGTCAGAGCTCTTAAACAGAGCCAGCTGTTTCTCAAGCTTGGTGGACTCAAACTCATCATCATCATCCAGCAGGGCAATATAGGTTCCCACCGCCTCCTTTATACCGGTATTCCGGGCCGCAGGAGCTCCGGAGTTCTTCTCGTGCTTTATATACCGGATGCGGCTGTCCCCAAGGTAGGTGGCCATAAAAGCTTCGGTCTCTGCCCGGAAGGGGCTGTCTGCATTGTTGTCATCCACAATTATAAGCTCCCAATCCTTAAGGGACTGGTCAAGGACACTCTTTATGGCCCGCCCCAGCTTCCCGGGACGCTTGTAGGTGGTTATGACTACTGAAACTTCAGGCTTATTTTCCATTCTTTCTCTTGTAAACATTATATTTGCTGTCTATGTCAACCTTGTCATAGTTGGTCCGCACATAATCCCTGAGCTCCTCAAGATACGGAATCATGTACTCGTTTATATCGCTCCCCTCGGTGCCGAAGAAGGGGGTGCTGTCCACAATCACAACAGGACGGGATTTTTCCAGTTTATCAAAGAACATGCCATAGAACTGATCAACCCGCTCCTTGGTGTTCAGATATTTTCCACCCAAGAGATGACCCGACGGGTCATAAATAGGAGTTGCCAGCTTCCGATCTGATGCACAGTAGAAGATATCTCCGAAAGGCCATATAAGAATAGCATCCTCTGGCGATGAATTCTTCTGAATATAGTCCACAGCCGGCTGCCGCTCATCCATAAAGGCCTGGTAGGTCATAGGCTTCTTGTCCAGCCATATAGAGAGCAGATTCATATGCAGGTAAATCACGGGAGACGAAAGAAGCATGAAGGCCAGAAGCCACTTTGCCGCAACACTGTCATGAGCCGCCAGGAACGCATCAAGCCCAGCCCCAGCCAGCATGACCAAGGGGATGAACATCTGGAAGTAGTAGCGCTCCACATGTTTGCCTCCAGAGAAAGCTGACAACCACAGGGCTGCCAAAAGGATAAGGAGGAACAGGCCTGCATGATTGAAGCGGCCCCCCTCTTTTGAGCTGGAAGCTCCCAAGAACAAGTATCCCACAAAAAACAGCAGAGGAAGAAGACCAGCAAAGAACCGGTAAATCAGGATTCCCCGGAATATCCGCATGAAAAAGCTATAAGCTCCTGCATAATACTTGGTGAAGACAAACTGCCAGTTCAAGTAGTCGTCCAGATGTCCAATCTGCCAATAATACAGGACTATAAGCCCAATAGGCAGAAGGAATGCGACGGCCGAGGCCAGTGTCTTAAGAAATGCACACATCTTGTTCTCGGAGAAGAGGAAGAGGCAAACCACATAGGCCAGCACCACAATACCGCATCTGGAATTGACCAGGAAAGAGAGTGACAGGAAGAGGGCGGCAGGAATCAGGTCTCTGTAGCCGAAATGGAACCTGCCCCGGCAAAAGAAGCAGATGCTGGCCATCATGAAAAGAACGGAGAAAAGCTCTGTATTGGCGGCCAGAACCTCGCTGCCCCGGACACAGGTGGAATAGACTGCGAAAAGGAGTGCAGCAAAATAACCGGCCCTCTCATTATAAAGCATTTTTCCAAGGCACCACAACATAAGTGATATCAAAAGAACAGCAGCAACAGAGAATACACGGAGTACAAGGAAATCCATCTGCAAGTCATGCCCTGCAAGCCTGTCTGCCAAAGCATAAATATAGAAAATGCCTACCGGCTTAACATCTGCAAAATCGGTGTAGAGAACACGGCCTGCATTGATTTCCCGGGCTCCGGTCAGATAGAAGAACTCATCTGCCTTCCAGGATATGGCAGGGAATATAACACTGCGGAACACAAGTATCGCGGCAATCAGAAGCAGCACTTTGACTGCTGTTCTCTTTGTCAATTGTCACCACCTGTCATATAAGCCTTGAACCAGGCCAGGAACTTCGCCATTCCTTCCTCAAGGTCGGTTTCAGGCTTGTATCCGAAATCCCTCTTAAGGGCAGAGATGTCGGCGAAGGTCTCAAGCACATCCCCCTTCTGGAGAGGCATAAGCTTAAGGGAGGCCTTCTTGTCCAGCCCCTTCTCTATCAGGTGGATAAAGTCCATAAGATTCTCGGGCTTTCCCCGCCCAATATTATAAATGCGATACTTGGGTTTATCAGCATAGGATGCAGTCAGCACCTTTTCGATTCCGGCAGTAACATCATCAATATAGGTGAAGTCCCGCTTCATCTGGCCGTTGTTGTAGACCTCTATCTCCTGACCCCGCTCTATCCTGCCTGCAAACTTGAAGTAGGCCATGTCGGGACGGCCATAGGGACCATATACGGTGAAGAACCGGAGCCCCACTGTGGGAAGGCCGTACATCTGGGAATAGACGTGGGCCATAAGTTCGTCTGCCTTTTTGGTTGCAGCGTAAAGACTTACCGGAGTGTCCACCTGGTCAGATTCGGCAAAAGGCTGTTTACCTGACCTGCCGTAGACGCTGGAGCTTGAGGCATATACCAGATATGGAACCTGGTTCTGCACACATCCTTCCAGGATATTCAGGAAACCTGCCACATTGTTCTCCACATAGGTGTAGGGATTCTGGATGGAATACCGGACTCCGGCCTGAGCCGCCAGGCTGCACACTGCGGCGAACTGCCCTTCCTTTATCAGGGCAAACAGGGCTCCCCTGTCGCAGATATCCAGCTTATGGAATTGGAACCGGCTTCCCAACTCCTTCAGGGAGGCAAGACGCATCTCCTTGAGGGCCACATCGTAGTAGGCGTTCATAGAGTCGATGCCCACAATATCATGGCCACTCTCATAGAGCCTTCTGCAGAGATGATATCCTATAAATCCGGCAGCGCCGGTGACAAGCACTTTCATACTGAAAATATACCTTATTTTTTTATTTTATACAGTAGTATATTCCACCTTTTCCGCCGCCAAGCCGGGAGGAAAATCCTGGAGACATACAGATACATCACCCCATCCTTCTCAAAGCCGGATGAACGGTAGCAGTCAGGCAGGGCGAATCCAGAATCCAGCTCCCAATCTGTCAGTTTTCTGCTCCTGGCAAGGCGCAGGGTATATCGGGCATTCTTCTCCAGCCCTGATGCGGTGGTAAGAAGCATCATGTACTTACCCTCACTCTGAATAATATCCAGATGCCAGGGCAGTGCCTTGAACCCAGACACAGTCACGGCATTCCGGTGGGCAAAGTCCAGGGAATACAGATCCTTTCCTGTCACATATTCAATCCGGTAGCCACCCACAGCATCCCGGTTCACATAGAACAGCCAGGAGAGGCCATCCTTCTCTATATACTTTGGAGAAAGCATGAAACAGCCTGAGCCGCCGGCCAGGTTCTCCCGATGGAGAATCCTCTTCTCCCAATGGATGCGGTCTAAGCTCTCCAGCAGCACAAGGGACTGTCTCTCCGGGCGCATGGTCTCAAGATACAGGATGCCATACTTCCCATTGCTGCAGAACAGGTCGGGATCATCGTTATGGTCCTTCTCCGGGGCAGGCACCAGGGGATTGATCCCAGGCCTCTCCTCCCGGAAGTGAATACCGTCGTCAGAAACAACTACAGAGGGGTTCTCCACCCTGTCATCGGTGTTAGTATAAGGGGTAAAAGAGAGTACAAACTGGGGCGAACCGCTATCCTGCACCAGCAGGGAAGGATGCACCCCCTGCCCCGAGCCGTCATAGGTTGGAATATGGAGACGGAAGAACTTCTCCAAGGGGAGATCCTCCAGCCCGCCCTTTGGTTTTCGGGTCATGACCTTATAATTGACCCGATAAATCATATCCAGCAGGGCTTTCTTGAAGAAACGCAGCATTTTTCTCATCGCCGCCAGCTGTAATCGGCCAGATGTATGCCGAAATGCTCTTCCATATTGCGGATACACCGGTCATTGTTGCTGTCCTCCTTGTTAGTGTTGGCATAGTAGAGGGCCACCTTCTGGGAGCCTAGAATCTCGTCGGGCATGCTGTGGTTGGACTTGACCCACACCACAGGAATCCCCTTCTTTATAAGCATGAACTTGATCCAGATATCGTCCGCATCAAGGCACAGTTTCTTGATTGTATCAATGTCAAAGGCCTCCTCCGGCAGGGAGCCGGGAGGGAACAGGGTGCCGGCACCGTTGGTGGAGAGGAGGATGTGGGAAGGCTCTGTAAGCCTGGTCCAGCACTTGTCAAACTTGTCGTAGGGCTCAAGGTCGCCTCCTGAGCTGGTTATCCGGTGGACACGGCGGGCCGATACTGCCTTGGGGTTTTTCTTATATGATTCCAGAAGGCTTTCTATCATGTTCCTGTCATACATCAGGTCGTCATCCACTGTTATTATGATATCCTCAGGGTATTCCTGCATCGCGAAGAGGTACTTCTTATGAGGTCGCACATCGGCATAGCCCCTCTTGATCTCAAGGCCATACTGCTGCAGGGCCAGAAGCCGCTCTGGCAGCACTGCATCATCACACTCTTTCCCCAGGTAAAGGAGAATCTTGTCAGGCTTGACGCTCTGGGCAAACAAGCTCTTTATGCAGATATCCAGGGTGCTGAACCGGGCCGGGAAGCTGGTGAGGGATACAATGATGCGCCCCTTCTCCTCCGAACTGCACCGGAGAGGCTCCTTTATCACCATGTTCCGGAGCTTCTTAGCCTTGTATCTGCAGACAGCGCGACCGATCACCTTGCGGTAGGCGTAGCGGAGCAGCGATTTCTGCCCTGTAGCCCACATTCCCAGGATAAAGAGGAATGTCATGACAGCACCCTTTACCACTGCACTCAGGAAAAGGTTCCCTATATGTATAGGGAGGAATGCCATGACTATGAAGATGCCGCCGCAGATGGCAAGGTCGGGCAGCAGATACTTCACAAGCTCAAGGAAAGGCTTGTTGAATCCATAGCGCATAAGCACATAGTAGTTAAGGACAAAGCTTATGTTGAAGGCGACAGCCACCATATAGGAAAGTCCATCCAGGCTTCCGAACCCAAGACCAGCCAGGGTCAGGATAACCATGACCAAGGATGCAAGGAGGGTGGCCACAAACATCTTCCGGGTCTCCCCTATGCTCTGGAAGATGGCACCAGTGGAGGCTGTGGTCATCTGGGCCCATATAGCCAGGCTCAATATGCGGAAGCAGGATACCGACTCGGTCCAGTTCTTTCCAAAGACAATCAGGATCGCCTCACGGCTGCAGAAGAAACAGAGCACCGTGATATAGATGCCGAAAAGGGACAGCACCTTCATGATCTTCAGGTATTTCCGGTAGATATATTCCCGGTCGCTCTGATGGACAGCCAGGATAGGATGAAGCACCGGAGAGATAACATGGGTGAAGTTCTGAACCGGATAGAGCATGAGCTTGTAGGATTTGTCGTAGTAGCCCAGAGGCACCTGGCCAAGGAACTTTCCTATAAGGAAGTGGTCGGTGTTCCGGGAGAAATAGTTCACAAACTTGTCCAGGAACTGCCAGAAGGAGTAGCTCTTTATTCCGGCGAAGCTCTCCCTGTGAATCCTGAATGTGAAGTGGAGACGGGTTGAGACCATATTCCACACAAACATAAGGAAGGCAGAGATTATGGCCTGGAGCACCAGAGCATAGTACTTAAGACCGCAGAAGGCCAGAATTATTGTTATTACGCCGGTAAAGAAGCAGACCAGGATAGTTCGGAGCCCCACCAGCAGGAACTTCTGCTGCTTCATGAGCACCGCATTGGGTATGCTGTTCATAGTGTTGAAGAACAGAGCTATTGAGAGGAGGCAGCAGATAGGCCTGAGTACCGGTATGCCGTAGAAGGAGGCGATAGGCCCCGATACCAGGCAGAAAAGCAAAGCCAGCACTACGGCCAGGAAGGTGTTGAAGGAGAAGATCTCGTCAATATTCTTCTGATTCAGGTTCTGGTTCTGAATTACTCCGGCACCCAGCCCCACATCGGCGAAGAGGCCGAAGAATACGGTGAATACCGCTGTTATAGCCACTATGCCGTAATCAGCCGGGGAAAGGATGCGGGCCAGCACAGCAGTGAAGAGAATATTCAGTATGACTGTGGAATACTTGGCAGCCCCGTTTATGACAGAGGCTTTACCTATGGATATCACCCTTGTTTTCTCCCTTCTGAACGCCTTCTTATCAGCATAAAAGCGATAAATAAAAGAATTGTCGCAACAGATATGCAGAAACTGGTTTTAAGCAACGGGGTCGCATACACCAGTTCAATATCATGCCGGCCCTTTTCTATCGGCAGGGCTAAGTTCATTATATTTCCCTGCAGAACAGGTGTTTTCTTACCATCCACAAAGGCAGACCACCCTTTTGAATAGGGAATTGATATCATAAGCAACTTGTCAGCAGAAAAATCAACTGTTCCAGACACCCGGTTGATATCAAAATGAACATCTGTCCAGGCATCACGTCGCAGGCTCTCTATCTGTGCCGGAAATGCATCAAAAGGCTGACATATTATAGCCATATTATCAAATGAGTAAGTTCCCCTTCTCTCAAAGGTCAGCGTAACTTCTTTCTTCGATTCCTTTGCGTACCCAAGATTGAATATAAAGTCATGGAAATCCACATAATATTCTTCCCGGGGAAGACAGAACTCAATCTCCCGCTGCCTGCCATTTTGTCCTATATAGAATGGAGCACGGTAATAACTGTATCTGTAGAACCAATATTTGTTTTTTCCATAGAATCTAAGATTGTTGAAGCAGAGATAGGTTTCTACATTCTCAAGCCCCTGGAAAGATATCTTGAGGGAAGCCTTCTCCTTGTTTACAGTAATCTTGCCATTATCAACAATTATATCTGCAGAGGGTTCAATCTTGAACTCTATTTTTTTATCATTGAAAAAGAACTCTTTGTTCTGGCCATGTGGTGCAGGATTCTCCAGGACTGCACTCTGCATAAGAATCTGCTGTTTCTCTATTTCTGTGTATTTCTCAAACTCATTCCTCGGAATATATGAGCTGTAACTGTATCCGAAGGGAAGAGAACTGCGGCTTTTGTAGATATTGGGAAGAGATGTGGATTCAAAGCCATAGGGAATCCGGTCCTTATTTTTTGTGTAATAATACCTGACACAGGCCAGGGATTCCATCATTGCCCTGCTGTCATAATCACAGTACAGGTGATAGCTAAGGTTATTATCCCGGCCCAGAGAAATACGGTATTCCGAGATGTCCCTATTGGTCAGCGACCAATAATACTGAGGAGAAGAAAGCCCTGACAGCAGGTTTATGTTATAGGTGAGTCTGTCCCCGGAGAAGCGGTAGAAATCTGTATCCCCAAGGCTTTTTATAGCTGTGGCCTCGTTTTCGGCCAGCACCTTGAGCCTAGCCGGCTTTATGCAGGTTTTGAGCCATCCGCTGATGTAGTATTCATAATTTGCATTTACCACTATGGCAAGGAGAGCCATGGTGACAATGGTGATATTCCGGACCCTCTTGTTATTTGTTCTCCAGAAGATAAACCATATCACAAAGAAGCTTGCGGCATTGACAAAAGAGATGCCTCTATGCAACTCCTTCGGGTAGATCAGATGGAAAAAGACAAAATAGCCGAGCACCAGGCAAGCTGCCCAGAACCATATTTTACTTTTCATCTCACAGATATTTTCCCACTGAGTGACCATTATGTAGCAGCTTAAGAGGACAAAAGCCCAGCACCAGCGCTGTGATTGATATGAAATTCCATTAAAAATCTGCCCGAAGATCGGGAAGAAGAAGAAAACAGCAGAGATAATCACAAGAATTTTTAAAAATTTGTTCTCCTTCTGGATAAAAAGAGAGACCAGCCCCATGGAAGTCACTGCCGACAGGCTCAGCCACATGGCATATCCGCTGCTTTCCGGGACAAAGAACATGAGCGGCATCTTCAGATATACTTCCGGGGCATAGAAGATATGGAAGTCAAAGCTTCCAGCCCTGGAATCTATAAAGAAAAAGTGTACCACAGGGATGAATATTACAGAGGCCATCAGAGTGCCCACTGCCGCATAGCAGAAAAGATAAAGGATTTTCTTAAAAATAACTTTAAAATCAGTCCTGTATCGGTATATCAGCAATGCCAGCACATAGACAGCGGTGAGCAGCACAATCATATAGAAAAAATAGAAATTGCTTATCCCTGCAATAGCGACTGCAATGGTGAACAGCACCGGTTTATGCTGGTCAAGGAGTCTGTTGATTCCAACAACAATCAAAGGCATATAAATCATAGGGTTGATGAAATAAAGATGGCGTGTGCTGTGAATGAAAGCCCATGCGGAAAAAATATAAGAGAGGACCGCAACCAGAATTCCAGTCTTTGATTTAACCTTGAAATAATCGCACAGGAAAATAAAGGCACATCCAGCACAGTATAGCTTTAAAAGAGAGATAAGTGCATAACAGATATACATATACTTCGCAGGGAAGAACACCGAGAGCAAGGTAAATGGATCGCCGATGACATAGTAGTTCAGCGTCTGGAGTATATCGGCCCCCTCTCCTATGTTGAAATCCCACTGAGGCAAGGTTCCTGACAGCAATGTCCGCAGATACCCGCCATAATAGGTCAAGGCAACAATATGCTGCTTAAAGCCGTCGCCGCCCTTTATGAATGTTGTTCCGGTGAAAATATAGCTGCAATATACAAGGAATGCAAAAACCAGGAACAGGAATGTGAAAGCAATATATTTTGACTTTGACTTAGAAATCATTTCTTGAGCATCTCCACCAACTGGGTTGCAGCAATTTCCCCTGCATGGCCGAAGTTATATATCTCCTCGTCTTTGATCTTCCGGATCTTGTCCCGGTAGGCATCTGCATTGCCGATCTCAGATCTGACTATAGATGCCAGACCCCGGATTTCCTCCGGTTTGATGATGCGGGTTATCTCCCTGCTCTTATCCAGGTCCCACACCCGGTCGCCGTCGATGTCGATGACATCGTAGCCACCGAGGTTATATTCGGCGTTCACCAGGAATATAGGTTTCTCGAAGAGAAATGCGTAGTCGAAGATGACGCCGGATATATCGGTGACCATAGCATGGCTCCTGGCCATGCTGGCGGCGGCGGTGCGGTTCCGGTCCAGCTCTATGAGGCTGTTGCCTTTTATCTTAGCCTCCACTGCAGCGATTGTCTCCTTGTCGGATACATACATCTGGGGATGGGGCCGGAAGATGACCCGGATGCCAGCCTCAACCAGCCTGTCGATGACAGCAGTGCCATATTTGACCACTGAGCTCCGCTCGCCCCAAGCCGGTGCATACAGCACTGTAAGGCCCTCTTCAGGCTTCTGGGGCAGCTTCTTAAGCTCCTCCAGCATATAATCATAGTAGGTGCAGCCGGTGTCCAGAAGCTCCTTGGCCTTCTCGTGCCGGTTCTTCTCTATGCTGCGGATGGCATCCTTCTGATAAGGGCCGGTGCAAAGCAGGGTATCGTAGTTGTCAAAGGCATACATCTCGTACATGCCTATGTCAGCAGGGGCATGGAACAGATGGACATACCTGCCTGCATGCTTTGAGCGCTTCAGCATATATACATCCAGCTGCGGTGTGGTGGATACCACTATCTTTGCCTTGATTCTGTTCATATAGGAAAGAGTCATCAGCTCCTTGCCTGGGCAGACAGCCACCACATTCTTAAGACCGCTGGTGAATACCGGGTCGTTCTTGTCGGATGTGACAAACCCATATTTGATGTCATATTTATCCAGGGCCTTCAGCACAGGCTGGAACACTTGCCAGTACTTGCCTCCCTCGGACTGGAACACCAGGTCAGGCATCTCCTTCACTGCCCCTTTCTTCCCCATGAAGACCTTGCTCCGGAGGGAATACCAGAACCCCCTGAGGGCAAAGAGCACAGTGGTGGTGATACCGACTATTGCGTAAAGCAGGAGGCTTCCTGTACCAGGATCAAGATATAAAAGAGGCATCATTTAGTCACCTGCCAGTTTTTCGGGTCAGTTATCGAATCTGTGACCTTATAAATTGTATACTTGGCAACTCCATCGGTGCGGAAATTGGAACGGGAACTTACAAAGTCGGCCCGTGGACTTACCCCAACATGCACATTGCTGCCGACATAGGATGGCTGCAATCCCAATGCCTTCTGCAGTGCGGCATTGATATCGCCATTGCTGGCAAAGGTGTCGTCCACCTTTACAGAGCCGGATGCCCTGGCCGGTTTTACCATGAACAGGGAGTTCAGCCGGTTGAAGGTATCCCTGGGAAGTGCCGATTCTATCCCCTCTGGAGCCAGGGGGTTGTTGTCCGAATAATCGTTTCCATGGTCAGAAACCAGGATTATAGTTGTATTGTCGTAAAGGCCCTTGGCCTTGAGCCAGTCAGTGTAAGCCACTATAAGGGCGATGAACTTCTTGGCGCTGTAATAGGCGCTCTCCCCGAAGATAAAGCTTTTATGAACCTCGTCCGGGTACTGGCTGTTGAAGTCCACCAGAGTTCCTTCCTCCCCCACTCCATAAGGGATATGGGTGAAGCAGGAATGGAAATATTTGAATGTGTTTCCCTGGGCATCGCTGTTTGAGATCTCAGGAAGCAGATCCAGGAAGGAATACTCGTTAAAGACGTGGGAGCGGACATACCAGAATAGGGCAACCCGGGAGAAAATAAGCCAGCCTCCGTCGTTATAGATGACAGGCTTAAGGAAGTATGGTGCCCCCTGGAAGATGGTAAGCATAGTGAAAAGATGGGGCTGGTTCACCTTTCTCTCGGAATCGGACCTGATGTCCCGCACCTTTTCCCAATAGCGCTCGTAGGGATCCAGCGCAGAGCTAGCGGTTCCCTCCAAGGTTGCACCCTCCAGATAGGCGGCGCTGCCGTTTACAACAGCCACTTTATAGCCCTGCTTCTCAGCCTGCCGGAACAGGGTGGAGGCGGCACTGTTCACCTTCTCGTCGCCGCTGCCCGGCATAGAGTTCATAGCCAGGGGCAAATACTCCTCCCCAGCAAAGATGGAGGGCATGGAGGTGGCAGTCTCAGTGGCTGCCGCCAGCATATTGCGGTGCCATGTGAAGCCGGAAAGCTTTTCCTTATATTCAGGACATTCAGAAAGAATGCGCTCCATATAACCGCCAGAGAACATGTCGGCGACTATAAGAACCACATTCTGTCCAGTCTTTGAATAACCATTTATTAGGTCGTTGTCGGCAGGCAGCCGGACACTGTCACCAGCCACAGCTGCCACCGGCTTCTCAGAGAATGCATACTTTATGCTCTTTACCCCGGCAAAACCGCAGAGGCAGATCAGAATCACAGCAATACAGCTCCTGCACTGGGCCGGATACCTGCGCACAATCACACCGGCGGCAATGCCGGAGGCGCACAGGATAACCACATCCAGGCAGTAAAAAAAGGCAGGGATCTTTTTAAGCTGGTCTGCGTTTCCCAAGATTGTCTTATCCAGCTCGCCGAAGTTGTTGGGCAGAATGTACTGATACAGTACCAGGACAAGGACAGCAGCCACAGAGACCAGCACAAGGCTCTGCCTGTTCTGCACCAGCTTCCAGAGGACAAAGGCCGCAAGCAGAAGCACAGCTGCCACCGGCAGGTTTGAGAGAAGCAGGTATCCAAGGGAAATCCCGGTCTCGGCCGGAGATGACAGGAACACAAGAACTGGCGAGATAATGGTTACAAAAAGGACCAGGAAAGCAGCTGCCCAGCGGTACAAAGCCAGCAGGGCGGCAGGTTTGGCCACAGATGCCCGCTGAATCTGGCATCCGGCGCGGCCCTTTGCCATATAGCAGGCCGAAATATAGAGCAGGATGTCAGCGAATATGGTGGAGACAAGCACCAGCTTACGTAGGAGTCCTCCTTCTGCATGGGTCATCTTGCCATAGAAGCCGAAGGCGGCAAAGCCCAGATAACAGACGCCGAAGAAAAGCAGCTGGAGTACAAAGGTCCAAGAACAGCCCTGCCCCTGTTGCCGTGACAGCCGGAGCCGTCTAAGCCACACTATAAAAGCAGCCACCACAGAGACAAAGGCAACAGCCGATGTCACCAGGAACAGCTTTTCAAAGGTTTCCTTATTAAAAATAATCTGCCAGCACTGGAATGTGAAAATGGCGGCAACAACAGCAAAAATATAGAAACTTTGGGTCAGACAAGGCGTTACCGCATCCCTGAAGCCCTGCACATAATCCTTGAAACTCTTGTCCTCCGGATCAGGCACATACTTCTCGTGGGGGAAAAGCCTGAGGAATATAAGGCTCTTGCCCACTGAGAACACATTGTTCATGGTCCAGTAGAGCACCAGCGCCGCAGGGCTGGCATACAGGAGCAGCAGGAACACCCCCGCCATCACATACAGCTCAACTATGTCCTTTGCCCTGCTCCCCCTCATGTAGATGCTTGAGGAGACTATGTTTATCACAGTCATGGCTATAGGGAGCAGGTTCAGACCCCACAGGAGGCCATCCGGCACAGCGAAGTCCTTTATGAACAGCCAGCTCACTCCCCTGTAGGGCTCATAATGGCTGAGGAGGTGATAGGCTGCGAAGAAGAATGGTATCTGTATAAGGAGGCCGAAGGAGGTGCGGAAGGAGCTGGCGGCAGTGTAGCCCTCCAGCCGGTGGGTGGCCTTTATCATGCAGTACCGCTTCTGCCCGGTGTAGTACCTCTTTATGTAGGAGAGGCGCCTCTTCATCCGCTTCTCCACCTCCTGCTCCTTCCGCTTCCACACCTCTGCGATGTAGAAAAGGGGGAACATGATTATAGTCACGCTTAAAGAGAGGAGTATGATGGAGAGGCCGTAGCTCCCGGTCAGATGCACATAGGTGCGGAACAAGAAACCCAGCACTGTCTCTATGGGCTTTATTATGAGAAGATAAATTATGTTCATCACTTACGGATTGACAACATCTCCGTTTACAATCTTTATAACCTGAGTGGTGGAGATACCCTGGGTCCTGGGCACTACTACAATCCTGTGCTGCTCGTATAGATGTCCGAACCAGTATTTTACATATTCCAGGTCATCGGCAGCTACAAATGCAGCATCTATCTTGTATTTATCCATAAAATCGTTTACTGCAGTCTCGTCATAGGCATGAGGCCCCCAGCTGCGGTCCACAATCAGGGCATCGTCCACATAGCGGCAGGCTTTGATTATCTCAAGCCTCTCCTCCTGGTTGAAGATAGGCTTCCGCTTCTCCTGCATCGCCAGTTCGTCGGAGTCAATGGCAACCACCACTTCCTTGAACTTTTCCTTAGCCCGTTTTAAAAGACGCACATGCCCCACATGAAAGAGGTCAAAAACACCGTTCACAACGCATCTGTCGTATTTCATACTTCCATCCCGCGCTCAACGCCCTACCGCAATATAAGTAAACCCAGCCTTCTCCACCAGGCTGCGGTCATATATGTTCCTGAAATCTGCAAAGAGATTCCCCCGCATAGCCTTCTTAAGCCTCTGGATATCAAGACCCCGGAACTGATTCCACTCGGTAAGGATGATCACCGCATCTGCATCTTTGACAGCATCGTAGGGCGAATCCAGATACTCAACATCGGCAGGAAGCAGTTTTCTTGCCTCTTTGACACCCTGAGGATCGCAGGCTTTGATATGGGCACCTGCTTTGACAAGCTCAGGAACAATGACCAGGGAAGGAGCCTCCCTCATATCATCAGTCTCTGGCTTGAAGGTGAGTCCAAGCACTGCTATGGTTTTTCGGGTCAAATCCTGACCTAATAAATTAATGACCTTATAAGCCTGCCTCATCTTCTGGTTGTGGTTCACCTGGGTTACAGCCTCAAGGATATGGGGCTCAAGGTCGTTGTCGTGGAAAATTCTGATAAGGGCAGAGACATCCTTGGGGAAGCAGGATCCGCCATAGCCAGGCCCTGCATGGAGGAACTTGGAGCCGATACGCTTATCAAGACCCATTCCTTTGGAGATATCCTTTATGTCAGCCCCTGTCTTCTCGCACAGGGCAGAAATCTCATTTATAAACGAAATCTTTGTGGCTAAAAAGGCGTTGCTGGCATACTTGATAAGCTCGGCAGTCTCCAGGTTGGTAATGACCATAGGGGTCTCCAGCAGATAAAGGGGGCGGTAAAGCTCCTTCAGTACAGCCTTTGCCCTATCACTCTCCACTCCTATCACCACCCGGTCCGGCCTCATGAAGTCGCCTATGGCAGAGCCTTCCCGCAGGAACTCTGGGTTGGAAGCTATATCAAAATCGGCATCAGGATTGGCCTTTCGCACAATCTTGGCCACTTCCCGGGCTGTCCCCACAGGCACAGTACTTTTATCAACAACCACAGTGTAGCCTTTAAGATGGGCTGCAATCTCCTCTGCGGCGGCATAGACATAGGTCAGGTCAGCATGGCCATCCCCTCTGCGGGAAGGGGTGCCCACTGCAATGAACACAGCATCGGACTCCTCCACTGCCGGAGCATAGTTCAGGGAAAAGGAAAGACGGCCGGCCCTGACATTCCGCAGCACCAGGTCATCAAGCCCAGGCTCGTAGATCGGAATCTGCCCGGCAAGCAGCGCATCAATCCGCTCCGGACTCTTATCTATACAGGTGACGTTCCAGCCGAACTCTGCAAAGCAGGCGCCGGAGACAAGTCCCACATATCCTGTTCCTATGACAGATATCTTCATTCATTCTCCTATTTTGAACCGAAACCGGTAAGGATAGTCTTAAGTGTCTTGACTGCAATCAGGGCATCCAGCCAGAAGCTCATATATTTGATATAATAAAGGTCGTAGGAGAGCTTTTTCTCGGTCTCCTTAGTTCCGGCGGCATAGCCCTGGACAACCTGTGCCCAGCCTGTGATTCCAGGAGGCACCATATGCCGGTAGGCATAGAAAGGAATCTCCTTCTCAAACTCCTTGGCAAAGCCCACCTGCTCCGGCCGGGGACCTATTATGCTCATCTCTCCCTTAAGGACATTTATAAGCTGTGGAAGCTCATCTATACGGAACTTCCGGAGGAAGCTCCCCATGGGGATGATCCTGCTGTCATGGGAAGAGGTGAACTTGGCACCCTGGGCCTCGGATTCGGTTATCATAGTCCTGAACTTGTACATCTTGAAGGGTCTGCCACCCTTTCCTATCCGATCCTGGATAAAGAAGGCAGAACCTTTTGAGTTCAGCTTGATGATGATGAAGGCAAAGAGGGAAAGCACCAGGATGATCGGGGAGAACAGGATAATGACACAGCACTCGGCAAAGTGCTTTATGGCAGAATAGATCTTGGGCACCTTGAAGCCTGACACTATACCGCTTGAAAGGTGGTGGAGCGATATGCGCCCGGTCACCTTCTCGTATACAGCCGCCGCGTGGTAGATAGGGATATTGGAAAGGCTCACATAAGCTATGAACCGCATCCATTCCGGGGGTATCTGTTCGTGATAGTCTATGATTATGCCGTCACACTTCTTATGAAGCTCCGGATAACGCAGCATCTCCCATCTGCGGCTCCCCTTCTCGGCCAGCTTGAAGCCCAGCCCTATAGGACAGATCAGATAGAATAAAGTCTTAGGATTGCGGTAGAGATAAAGCCCCAGGCCGATCCAGAACACAGTAAAGAAATAGAAGATGATAAGATATTTTCTGGAATAGTAGGTTCTGCCTATAGTGATGAAGGAAAGGAGCAGAGCCATGACCATGGTGATGACAAATATGGCTATGCTCAGCTGCTCCCGGAAGGAGAACCGCTTTATCCGTAAAGATGCGGTGCCTGCGGCAAGGAAAGCCAGGGAGGTAAGGAAAAGGAAGGTTCTCCGGTAGAAGTACTTCCAGAAACAGATATCGTGATAGACCAGAAAGTTGCATATGAACAGTGTGGCAAAAGCACCGGCCACAATCCAGGCAAGAGCTTTTATCATGGAGCTGTCTATCTTATTCCTCATCCACCTTCTCCTTAAGGTATGAATAAATATAAACAAACGCAATCACAGGCAGATAAATGTTGGTTCTGTACCGTATTCCTGCCCCCGGGTTAATTATACCCTGTCCATACTGTACAAACAGCAGAAGAAATACGGAGTTACACCCCAGAAGGAACCACTGATAATAGTTCCTGAACTGTCGGAACAGAGCAACAGGGAATCCCCAGAGCATAACAACTGCTGTCAATATTATAACACCACTTTCCATAAAAGAGAACAGATGGAGGGGCGATGTGGCGCACTCGGCCCAGGTGGGACCCCAGAAAGCCAAAGGGAGAAGATAAGGCATCTTGCGGAAGAAGTCAAACTGCTCAATGAACAGATGACTCCTGGTAGAGCGGGCAGAGACCCGGGGTACATTCTGGGCATAGAAGGCATAGGAATCCAGCTGATACCTGAACAGATACATTCCCACAGCCACTGCAGCTATAAGCCCTGCCAGCATAGCAACATCCCACTTATATGGGACATTGACGCAGCGCCTGAAAACAACATAGCCGAAGGTGATAAGGACAAATGGTATATATGGTTTTTTGAGCACTATCACCAGGTAAAGGGCTACAAAGAACAGAATATCCGGTTTGAAGGGCTCCTTTTTATACAGCTTTATCAGCTCGGCACACAGAATTCCCATGCCGAAGACCACCAGACACTCCTTACCCCCTATAGAGGACCATATATTGAAGGATGGGGAATAGCATAAAAGGATAAGGAGAATATATGCCCTGGAATCGCTTTTTGCGGCAAGAAGAAACCGTCTTATCCCCACATATCCTATGGCAGAGCAGGCACAGAAGGTAAGAATCTCAAAATGGCAGATAAAATGGATTGAGCTTATGATGGCAACCCCAAGGACATCCTTCTTAAGGAGGATCATAAGCCCGAACTTCTGATAAAGCATGGGCAGCAGTCCATATTCATCATAAGGAAGCCCATACACGAAAGTACCTATATCTGCAAGAATAGTGAACTTTGCTATGACAAACTTTGCCAGGAATGCCATAAGGATCCGGTAGAAAAAGAGACCTGTAATCAATAGTGCAGCTATATCTTTTTTTCTGTTCAAATCTTTACCTTGCTAAAATATAATAATTATTGTTATAATAGGCTATATGCCGATCATTCAGTTGGAAAATGTCAGAAAGTCGTATCACCTGGGGAAAACCCTGGTTCCAGCCATCAAAGGGGTTTCCTTCTCCATCGATGAAGGAGATTTTGTCTCAATCATCGGCCCTTCCGGCAGCGGCAAATCCACTATCCTGAACATGATAGGGTGCATCGATGTCCCCACCCAAGGGAAGGTGATCATAAACGGCCAGGAGACTTCGGGCCTCTCGGACCGGGAGATCACAGCTCTCCGCCACGATGTCATCGGCTTTATCTTCCAGTCCTTCAACCTGCTCCCTGTGCTCAATGTATACGAAAACATCGAATTCCCCTTCCTTATAGGAAAAACAAGGTTCACAGCCCAAGAAAAGCTGGAGCACAAGGAATATATCGAATCGCTGATTGAAGCTGTGGGGCTTACCCGGTGGACAACCCACAAGCCGGCAGAGCTTTCAGGGGGCCAGCGTCAGCGTGTGGCGATAGCCAGAGCCCTGGCTACCAAGCCAAAGGTGGTGCTGGCAGATGAGCCTACCGCAAACTTGGACAGCAAGACCGGAGAAGATATCATTGCCCTTATGAAGAAAATCAACAAAGAGCTGAAGACCACATTCATCTTCTCCACCCACGACCACAACATCTTCTCTATTGCAGACCATGTGATCCGCCTCAAGGACGGCCTGGTGGCAGAGGATTTCAGAAACCAGCAGAAAGCTCCACAAACAAAGTGAATGCAAGCTTGCTGTCGATAGGGAACTCTTCGTAGAAGTCCTTGTCCAGTTCCTTATCACCATAATGCCATGGGATTGCCATACGTATCTTGACATGCTTCCATGGAGAGATGGAGAAGCCTCCGATAAACTGCCCTGCATTGTCTGTTACAGAATGGAGCCACTTGAAGCCCATTCCTATAGGGGAGCCGAAAAGGTTGTCAAAGTCGGTGGCAAGACCTATACAGTGGTCTATGTCATCCTCTATGCGGCCATCGTAATAATATTCCCCGTAGAGCTTGATATTAGTCCATTCCTTGAAGAAACCGGCCAGAGCCTCGTGGGTTATATCTCCCTCGTCGGAGCGGTTCAACACATAGTCGGCAAAGAGGTCGGTACCAAGTATCACAGTCTTGACAGAGCCAGAATAGCGCTGACCGTCTAATTCATTATACAGCATGGCTACAGAGAAGTTTATGGGCCCCAAGGTCTTGTCGGCATGACCGGCGAAGGAAAGGTCGCCTTTATGAAGCTTGTTGTCATTCCGGAACACCCGTTTCTTATAAAGGGAGACCAGAGAAACACCATCCAGAATATTGGGCATAGTCATGCGGAAGGCAGTGCCATCCTCTGCATCCTCCATAAAGTTGGCAGGGCGGAAAAGCCTTCCCTGCCCCCAGGTCATATAGAACTTACCAAGACGGAAGTATGACTTGTCCAACCAGTTATAGTCGCAGTAAAGCTCGTCGAAATCCAATTTGGACCAGACATCGCTGCCATTATCGGAGTTCATCTCTGTCTTAAGCTTACCGAATATCCGGATAGTTGGGTCGGGCCGTGCATCAAAAGAGATGGTGGCTTTGGAATAGGCACCTGCCACCTTGTCAGGATATCCGTCAAAAGGCTCGTCGTTCCAGCCGATACCACCGCCGGCCCTGACTACAAAGTCACCGCTTACCACTATCTTCTTGCTCTCCTCGAACTGATTACGGTAGTCAATATCGGCAGGCTGCTCTACCACAATATCCTCGGCAGGGTCATCAAAGACAGAGTCAAAATCCTCGTCATATTCAGACTGCTCCGATTCCAGCCCTTCACTGCCCCGGGCAACCTCAAACTCAGCACCCCAGGTCAGGACCGGCAGAAAGATCAGAGAAAGAAAAATTAAAATGTACTTACTTAGTGTTGACTCTCTCAAGATATTCCTTAGTATACAGGGAATCGGGCTGTTTGTTAAGGGATGGATTTTTTATATCCACGGTGGTGCGCTCATATTCGGTCTTGTCCCCCACCTTGCGGAACACCAGGTGATCCTGGATTATGATCTTCGCAGGAACCCAGCGCTTGCCCACCTTCTGGTAGCTTGGAAATGCAGATGTCCTCATAAGCTGTCCCGAGAGGCTGTAGTCCTCCAGCTTCCGCACAAGATTGTCATCCGACACCCATATCTTCACCTTCGGGAAGGAGACGCTTTTGGTGTTGGCCTCAAGATCAAACACAGTGCAGTTGAACTTTCCCAGCTTCTCCTGCTTTACACTTTTAATATCATAGTTGCCCGAGTAGTTGGAGCCGGTAAAGTCAGATACCCGGAAGCTTGAGTTCTGGAACCGCTCCTTGGCGCTGGTGAAGGTGAAGCCCTTGCCTATAGGGTCATAGAGCCACAGGTTGTTCCCCTGCTTAAGGTAGCCCTTGCCCTTGTCAGCCACAGGCTGAAGCACCAGGACAACAAACTTCTCCTCGCTGTCCCGGCGGAACATGGCCGCAACAGTTGTGGAGGAAGATCCGTCCGGATCCCGCTTGACAATAGTATATTCTGCAGAAAGATCCGACTCCTTGAAGGTGACCAGCTCGTCCACCTCCTTGAGCATCTTTACATAATCGGGCTCTGCATAGACAGAGCAGACCATTCCTAAAAGCAATAATGCAACAATTATCTGTTTTTTCATAATCAATCCTTTCTAAGGGCCTGGGCCGGAGGCATCTTAGATGCCTGGTCTGCAGGTCTCCAGGCCGCAGCTAATACAGCCGCCAGCATGAAGAACAGGTTCAATGCCACAGAACGGAGCCCTATAAAGCACTGGAGCCTGCCGTTCTCGGTAAACATTCCCGCCGCAGTAACCTTACTTAAATCAAACAATCCCACAAAGTGAAAGGTTACAAGACCCAGGGCAAATCCAAGGGCCGAGGCAATCAGAGCCAGGGCTGCGGCCTCATACAGGAATATCCTCTTCACATCCGAAGCCTGCATGCCGATAGCCCGCATGGTACCTATCTCCCGGGTCCGCTCGTAGACAATAACCCGGTAGGTGTTGAGAATTCCTATCATAACTATGACAAGGAAGATGAAAAGGACAAAATAGGTACAGAGGAGGAATGCGTCCAGCAGGCTCTTGAGCTGCTCCAGCTGGGCGTTGACAGACATCACGGCAGCCACCTCCTTGTCGTTACCCCGGTTTCCGGATCTGTATTCACTGAAGTCGTGACGGGTATGGATAGGGGGGAACACATCCTTGGTCTTGGCAAACTCAAGTCTGAGCCTCTCGGTAATCAGGGGGATATTGCTCCCCTCCTTGGCATATACTGCAATCTCGGTGGCCCAGCCGGGATCCTTGTCCATTATTATATTTAGCTCCTCCCGGTTCATATAGGCGGCATATCCGAATATATTGGTCTCGTCAAAAATGCCCTTGACTATCATGTTCTCGGTGTTGTACTGGCCCTCTTCTGTCTTCAGATAGATTATGACGTCATCCCCCAGCCTTGCTCCTAAAAGACGGGCCGCCTCGGTGCTTATTATGATGCCGTTCCTGCCCTCAGGACCGGAAAGGCCCTCGATTCCACCCTCCACAAAAGGGAGCTTGGAAAGTTCCTTCCCCTCGGTCTCAACATCAGCCCCTATGACACGGAGCAGCCTGATATAGTTGCCGCCGAAGAAAAGCCTCACTTCCTTGCCGTAGTAGACAGAGCGGGGGGAAACTGCCCTGAAGGGGAGCCGGGAATGGTTGATTATATCCACGTAGCTTTTGGAATCGGGAATGGACATACCAGTGTTTTCAAAGCCGTAGACAATGATATGGCCCGAGAAATAGCGGGCAGCCTTGGTCTTTATAGTCTCCAGGGCACCGTAGGAAAGGCCTGTCAGCACTGTTATGAGCATAAAGCCCACAGCCACAGCCAGAGCCATGAGGGCATAGCGTTTGCGCTGGAGAAACAGGTTCCGGAGGGCAAAGAGGAACATGACTAGCCCCTCCCCATTATAGTCACAGGCTGTATCTTAACAGCCAGGGATACAGGATAAATCCAGGAGAGGGCCCCTACCAGGGCTGCCCCTGCAAAATGGAGTGCTATATTCTTGAAAGTGACCACAGGACGGAGCACATCCCCACCGAACATAGTTATAAGCAGGTCGTTGTGGAGGGCTATACCGCCGGAGAAGGCAGCAGAGGCTATGATGCCGATTATTATGCCTATAGTGGCGGCTGTAAGGGTAAGCATCATGGATTCAGCTATGAACAGGGCACTTATAAAAGGCTTGCCTGCCCCTATGCCCCTCATGGTGCCTATCTCGTAGCTCCGCTCAAGGACAGATATCACCAGGGCGTTCACTATGACAAGCACAGCTCCGATTATGATAAAGAGGATCCCCACGTTGAAGGCAGCCTTGAGGGCAAACACCATCTGGGCACTCAGTCCGGCACCCTTGCGCCAGCCCTTTATCTCCACATTCCAATGGTTGTCATTGGCCAGTGCGACAAGCTCCTTCCTAAGCTGTTTCTCCTCTCCTTCCTTTGCCTTGAAAAGTACAAAGCTCCAGGCGGAGGAGGAAACCTGGGCAAGGGCATCCCGCTCTGTGGTGTCGGCCAGTATGGATTCTATCTTATCCAAGGAGAACTCATCTCCCTGGGCTTTTTCAGTATCCTCTGCCTCTGAGAAAAGAGTATCCATGTCAAAGTCATCAGATGCAGCAGACTCTTCTGCCTTATCGCCGCTGTCTGCCACAAGGTTTCCGGCAGTATAGTCTATAAGCCCCCTCACTATGGTGGGGTCGGCAAGGATTATAGAATCGAAGGGGGCTGTCTGGTTTATGTAGCTGTGACAGCCGGCATAGGTGCCCTTGCGGATCTTGAAGCTGCCGTTGGAGTAGAGGCTGAGCTTAACCTCCTCTCCTATAACCAGGGGCCGCTTAAGCTCTTTCTCGGCCTCCTCCTTTATTGTCCGGCACAGGAATATGCCCCCTTCTGCTATGCCAGCAGGGTTTCCGGATACAATCTCTATATCCCGGCATACTTTAAAGTAGCTTTCAGGCACTATGCCGAATACGGCCGAAGTACCTCTGTAATCCCCTATCTCCACACCGGCAGCTCCGGAGACCACCGGGGTATAGGCCTGGGCAGCCTCAAGGGAGTCAAAAGCCTCTGAGATATCAGCATAGCTCGGGATAGAGGGGATGACCTCATAGTCATCTATGACAGGAATCTCGTTGCCGAAAAGGGAGAAGGGGGTCTCAGACTCGGATGCCATCACCACATCGCCGGTAAGGCTGCCCACGAAGGAGGTGCGGACACCCTGGTCTGCGCTCTCGAACACAGAGTTGGCAAAAAAGAGGAAAGCCATACCCAGGGCTATCAAGGTGCCCAGCAGTATGGTCTTCCGGGTATTGCGACAAATATTCCTGAATGCAATCTTTAAAATCAACATGAACTGCGGTACTGTCTCACAAATTCCTTGTAATCTTCCACAGGAGATGTGTAGGTGAAAATCTGGTAGTCTGGCTTTCCTGTCCAATAACCGTAAAGATCGAACTTCTCGGCAACTCCAGGGTCTTTCTTAAAGGCCTCTTTCTTTATAGTGATGACAGGACAGCGCCTGTCGCCGATGATATATTCCTCCGGGATTGCACTGCAGATAAGGTCCGACACTTTGTTTATCCGGTCCCGGAACTGCTCCAGGTCAAAGCTCTTGAGCACTCTGCAGAAATGCTCATAGATGAAAGTCGGCGATGTATTAGGGGTCTGATGACGGTCTGCATAGTCCTTGTAGCGCCGCAGGTTGAGGTAGGAGTAGACATCACTGTCCAAGCAGTGCTCCCACTGGTCCTTTTTGACACACACAACGGCAAGCCCCACATAGGAGGCAAGCTGCTTGTTGAGGCATGAGCACATAACCTTGGTTCCCTTTGGCAGATCATAGTATGGGAAGGCGCTCACTGCATCCACAATGCAGTTCTCCTTAGAGAAAGGGGCAGAGATGCTGGTCTCCAGACGGCAGTACATCTCGGTCTCGGGATAGGACTCCTTCTTAGGATAGTTCTGGAGCATCTGGTTCCACCTGTTCTTGAACTCCCCCTCATAACCTGCCATCTTTATCCGGTACTTCATGGAGAACATGGTGGCCTCCACTCCTACTGTGGCGCTGCCGGGGATAAAGAGGATATCGTAATCCTCAAGGCCGAATTTGACAGCAAAAAGCTCCCTCACCTGGTCAAAAAGCTTGAAGAAGCTCTGATCCCTGTGGGAACTGTGGATACTTACGGTGTCTTTAAAATAGGTGTTAGGTCCAAACATAAGCTCTATCCTTCTGCGACCTCCTGCTGCACCTGAACCATATAGTCGGCAATACGGGATCCGGCCTGGCCTTGGTGCTGCCAAGCCTTCTTCTTTGCCAGTCTGCGGTTCTCTGCAGAAGCAGGGTCGTCTGCAATATTTTTTATAATCTCTCCAATCCGGGGGAAGTCCTCTTCCTTAAGCTCCTTGCCTATCTGGCTCAGAACCTGGAACTGCCACAGGGGATGGGGTACTTTTCCTGCATCATAGGGCCTTGGGTCAAAATCCCCCACCGCAGCCAGGAATGGCTTGTCCCGGAGGAAGGCAAAATCCAAGGTGATACTGGAAAAATCAGAAATCATTATATCAGCTTTTGAAATAGATACAATATTATCAGGGTCAAAATCCCATATTATATTATTATTTTTATTATATTTAGCCTGAAGACGGGCTATAAGATCCTTCTCCACCACCTTGGACTGAGGATGAGGCCGCACTATGATGTTCCACCCAGTTTCTGCCAATGGGTCCAGCAGCTTCTCGCTATAAAGGGTCAGGAGACCGCTTGCTCCCCAGGAGGGAGAGACCAGCACAGTAAATGGATGCTCTCCGGCAGATTTCATTTCTTCAAGCCGTGCCCCCTGCACATCCAGGTATGGGCAGCCCACAGTAATCAGCCGTTTAGGGGGCAGACCCCGGAGCTTCTCAAGGTATCTTATATCATCCCCCTGCCAGTCGCCGGCAAGGAGCACAGAATCAAAGTAATCCAGGCCATACCGCTTATAGGTGGTGGCATCGTTAATCATGTGGACCACATGGCAGTAGTGCTTAATGCCCTTTGACCGCTTGAGCTGGAACACATCCAGCCCCGGGGTGGTCATTAGGCATACATCTGCCTCCATCAGGTTGAGCCTGGCATAGGCCTTGTTGCCCTCCCCTATGTATTCTGGCTTTACATGCTGCCAATCCTGGGCAAAAACAGGGTCGTCCTGAGCAGAAGTGTAGTAGACAAGGGGGATACCCCGCCTCTCAAACTCCTCCACCACCGGCTTGAAGGTGTTCCAGTACTGGCACCCCTCGTTGTAGATCAAATAGGGAATCCTTTTCCCTTTGCCCCCTTTCTTCCCTGCAAACAGAAGGCGCAGTTTGATCAGCACACCACGGAAGGCAAAATAGCCCAAGGCAAAGAGGCTTATGAGCACCGAAAAAAGCATGCTGCCTGTACCTGGGTCTATGTAAAGCATCACTTAAGCTTCTCCCAGTTGGCCGCCTTGAAGATATTGTCTTTTACCCGATACTTTTCGGTATAATTTAAAGTATATTTACCATGGTCACCGATTTCTCCGGGACCAGTCACTACTGTCATTCCATTCTTTTTCCCCGCCATGTCAAAAGCAGGGGGTTCCGAGATTCCTTTAGTAGCCAAGAATGCTATATCAGCAATGGTCATGAAGGTGCTGTCTTCCTGTATCTCATGCTCAGCCCCAAAGTCCTTATACATAAGAATTGCATTCCAGGCCGCC
This sequence comes from Spirochaetia bacterium, assembly GCA_017535435.1. Classification (GTDB taxonomy): domain Bacteria; phylum Spirochaetota; class Spirochaetia; order CADAEX01; family CADAEX01; genus CADAEX01. The sequence continues at coordinate 41,633 of JAFXTY010000017.1, forward strand.
AGTTCTTTCTTATCAAAGTCGGTATCCAAAGTACGGTTCTCGCCCATGAAATCACGGCCATGATCAGAAGCTATTACAATACGGGTGTTATCGTAGACTCCGTTCTGTCTCATCCAGGCAAACCACTGCCCCAGCATTCTCAAAGCGGCAGCGTTGACATGATAATGCAAAAAAACCTTATCTCCGCCGAACCGGTTCTGGCCCTTGTCAGTTATCTCAGCCTGCAGCACATACTCAGGATACTGCATCCAGGCAGGCTCATGGGTCAGGTCGTTGTCCACAGCCATATAGGATCCGGCTCCATCTGTAACATCAGAGAGCTCCGGCAGATAATCAAGGGCAGAATAATATTTTATTGTAAGTGAATTCTCATCCTTAGCCTTTTCTTTTATAGAGCTCCACCAGCCCCCATGGTCATAAAGGACTCCTCTGAGGGATACTGGGCAGACACGGAAGAAATCAAAGAAAAGGAAATCCCTCTTCATAAAATCAGAGAGGACAAAGCCTGACAGCTCCATCCCATGCTCCCACCGCCACAGCTTATCGTAACGCCCGGCGATATTTAAAGCATGTATCTCTTTACTAAATATAGAATTATCTGGGGTCCAGCTATAGTTGGCCATAGGGGCGTCAGTAACAGTCACTCTATATCCCTGCCTCAGGAAATAGGTGGGCAAAACCCGCAATGCCTCATTGTGCTTGTGGATTAAAAGTTCTTTCTTGCGCTCATTTATCCTTTGGGGGAGGTAGTCATACCCCCCGAACAAAGCGGGGGATGAGAAGATAGTGCTGTCCCCGGGCGCCAGTGTGTTGGGATAATATACAAAGCCCCGGTAGTTTTCCTTCACCTGAGGCAACTCTTTCATTATGTAAGGGACAAAGGAACTTATTCCCCGGTCCAGCATTATAACCAGCACATTTTTTCCAGTTCGGCTAAAATGGTAAACAGGGTTTATGGTGTCATCAGCCCCCTTGTTGGAGCTGTCGGCCACAATTGCCTTGAAGCGCTGGAACTCGCTGTTGATCTTGGCAACATTGAAGATTGAGAAGGCCAGCAGGGTCAGCACAAGTATGGTGCAGATGCTCTTAACCTGCTTGAGCCACCCCTTGGAGAGGACAAAAAGCACCCCGCCCACCACTACAAGCATGGTGGCTATATCGATAGGGAATTTTGCCAGCTCGTTCTTTATCTTTAGGCCGTTCTCAAAGATAAGGCCGTTCTGAACCAGCACAGTACCGTAGCCCCCGGCAAACATATAGGTGTTGATCAGGGCACCTACGATTCCAGCAAACAGCAGGAAGGTGAACACTGTCTGGGTCTTCCTGGAGAACAGGAAGTAGAGCGCCACTATCCACACCGCGATTCCCATGGTCTGAAGGAAGGGGAACTGGAATATTCCCAGCGGGCTCTCGTATGGCTCAATATAGGAGAACTCCTGCACCGAGGAGCAGATGAGGGATGATGGAATCACCGCCCCTACCAGAAGGAGGAAGGCAACACAGCATAGGAAAAAAATACCGAACCGCAGTCTGTTCTCTTGATAGAGAGGCACCAGGGGCCACTTGCAGAAACAGTATACTTTTTGAAGACCCTTTTCTAAGGTCTCTGGCTTTTTAAACTTGACCTTGTAGCAAATATTCTTGCAGAGGGAGAAGACATTGTTCAGGGTCCAATAGAATACCAGACCTGCCGGAGAATTATACAGCAGCACCAGGAAAAGGGCCGCCATACCGTATAGCTGCAGCTTCTCCTTGAATGCAAAACCTTTGACATAGACTGCACTGGCCACAATGTTTATTATGGTCATGGCTATGGGGAGCACATTTACCTGGAAGCCGCCGATGCTGAACAGCTGATCAGGAGCACCCAGATCCCTGATGAACCAGAGGCTCTGCCCCTTAAGCATCTCCAAGTTGGACAGATACACATAGGCTGCTATGAAAAAAGGAACCTGGATCATCAGGCTTATGGAGCTGCGGAGCGCCATCACCGGATGATAATGGTTCTGCCGGTAAAAGGTGGAGAGGATCATATACCGCTCATCCCCCTTGAACACAGCTTTTATCTCGTCAATCTCGGGTTTGAATGCCTTCTGGATATCCCGCTCCTTCTGCTGCCACCGCTCTGCAATTATATAGAGGGGCAGGGAGAGAAAGCTGACTGCCAGACTCACCGCCGCCAGCGATATACCGCAGTTTTCCCATCGCCAGTAGGAAAGCTGGAACACCAGCTCAATCAGGAGTTCTATAGGATATATGAAAATCAGATATAAAATGTTCATGCTTAAACGGGTGGGCGGGTTATTTCAACCTTTTTCCAAGCCCTTTGATTGCATACTTCATAAAGTGCAATACAGAAGCTCTAAAGGACAAACCTAGCTCCTTGCGATAGATAGTCCAAGTCCAGGACAAGGCCTTAAGCTTGCTGCCGGAGACCGATGTACCGCTTTCCCGGTAATAGGCTTCCACAGTACCTGTGTTACGGGCCACAAAACCCTTCTGGAGCACCTGGAGCCACATAAGGTAGTCCTCGTGGTGGATCTCTTTCTGGAATACCTTGCCTACCTTGGCTGTATCGTACATTCCGGTAAGGTTGCCTATGCAGTTGCCGTCTAAAAGCTGGTCAAAGCTTACCACTGCCGGGGAGGTGACCACGGCAGGGCGCACATTGCCGTAGCTATCCATCTTCTTGTAGAAGGAGAATGCGGCAGCACAGTCAGCTTTTTCGAAAAGGGGCAGCTGGTGCTCAAGTTTGTCCGGCAGCCACTGGTCATCGCAGTCCAAAAACGCGATAAACCGCCCGGAGGCAGCCTCAATTCCCACATTCCGCGGGGTGGCAGGCTTGCCGGTAGGAGCTGGTGTATGGAGCAGCTTGATACGGCTGTCCTTGGCACAGTACTCTTCTGCTATTGCTGCACTCGCGTCGGTGGAAACATCATCAACTATAAAGAGTTCCCAGTCAGCATAAGTCTGAGCCAAAACCGAGTCCACCGCCTGACGGAGTGTTGCTGAGCCATTATGGCATGGCATTATAACAGATACAGTCGCCATTACTTGAACAGGTACTTCCTCAGTTTGCCGAAGGCTTTAAGAGAGCGCTTCAAGTCATCAGGATTCCGGAGACCCACCCACAGGCGGTGGAGGAAATAGCGTGGCCGCAGGTAATACTTCTTCCGGGCATAGTTGCAGAAATTCACCATCTCCTGTGCCGAAAGTCCGGGCACATTAAGAACGGTGTTATGGGTTCCGTCCTCGTTGCAATACTGCTCGTAGGACAGAGTAAGGTTGCCATTCTTCCGGGCCAGATCATAGGCCTCTGTCCCTGGATATGGGATAAGGGGGAAGAACTGGGCAGTATCGGTGTTCAGCTTAAGAGCCAGCTGCAGGGTCTCCGCCATAGTCTCTCTGGTCTCGCCATCATTGCCCACCATATAGCAGGCGTGGATAAGGAGCCCTGCCTTCTTGGCATTATTCACATAATCGTATATCTGCTCCAGCTTGATTCCTTTCTTGATATTGTCCAGAATCTGCTGGCTGCCACTTTCAAAACCAGGGATGATAAGGCGGCATCCTGTCTTTTTCATCAGCTTCATAGTGTCCAGGTCCAAGGTGTTGGCCCGGGCATTGCATAGCCATTTAAGCCGCTTCTGGAGCCCTGCTTCTATCAGGAGCTCAGAAATCCGCCGCACCCTTCCCTTGTCTATGGTAAAGGTATCATCCTCGATAACCACTTCCTTCACATCAGGGAAGTTATCGGCAATGTACTGGAACTCCTCAACCACGCTCTCTGGACTCCGGGCCCTGAAAGGATGACCATGCATCACCTGGGGATAGACACAGAATGTGCACCGGCAGGGGCAACCCCGGCCTGTGAATATCTGTATCGCTGGATATGTGGCAGCTGCAAAGAAGTAGTCTCTCTCATCAAGGTTTTCTTTGATAAACTGGGCAGCAAAGGGGATATCATCCATATCATTGATATGGGGCATAGGGTCGGTCCAGGCAAAGCAGCCATTTGTATGCAGGCATAGTCCCCTGACTTTCTCTATAGGGGTCCCTTTATCCATGGCATCAGCCAGTTCCCGGATGGTGTAGTCAAACTCCCCTATGGCAACTGCATCAATCTGATCGTTGTAATTTAAAGTCTCCTCTGCACAGGCAGTAGGATGGGTTCCAACCAGAATCACAAAGGAATCGGGGTATTTTTCCTTAAGCAGAGCACCGAAGGCTACATCGCTCTTGATGGATGGGGTGCTTGTATCAAGGACAAAGAGCACCTGTTCTCCAACAACCTTCTCCTGCACTATCTCCATAGTCTCAAACTCATCCAGAGGCTTGGCAGGAGCATCGATAAAGTCCACCCTATGGCCATACTTCTGGCAGTAGGCCGCCGCATAGATAAGCCACAGAGGATAGTAGAGAGCCCCACTCTTGGTTATAGCAGGGCTCCTGGACTCCCGTGAGAATTTTCCATATTCCGCCTTGAAGGGCGGGTTAATAAACACTATATGCATTTAATATTTCCCAAAATCAAGTTCAGCCACCTGATGGGTGACCTGCTGCTCCACAGGGGGCAGCTTCATATAATCGCCGAAAAGCTCGGTCAAAAAAGCATGATACTCTTTCAGGACCATAAAAGAATCATCCTCAAAGGGCAGCTCTGTATATTCGCCAAAGAGATAGGCACTCCGCATCTCCCGGGGAATGCCATACCGTCCGGAAAGATAGGCCCTGGTATTGGTCTTCTTTTTATTCAACCGATAGGGATAGTTGATTATTGTCTTACGCAACCACTCTTTTGGCACCCAGAAGAAGCAGATTTTCATAGCTTCAGCAACAAACCTTTTAAACTTGGTTGTACCGTTATGATACCCATTCTTCATGGAATAAAGTACAACACAGAAATTCAGCCAGCAAAAGTACAATTTTGCCAGCAGTTTATTGTCATAAATGTTATCGTATGGCAGCACGTCCACTAAAAAACCGAAATTCTTAGCATCATCAGGTTGCTGAATGTTACGGTAGGTTGTTCCATTAAGCACCACCTTGGAAAAGAAAGTGCCAATCTTAGAATCATGCTGAATAGCAAGCAGAGAGAATTCAGATCCCAGCTCTTTGGGAGCAATCTCTATAAAGCGGTCATAATCGGACCGCATCATAGCGATGTCGATGTCATCATCCCAAGGGATAAAGCCCTTGTGCCGCACCGCTCCAATCAAGGTGCCGCCAGTAAGAAAATACTTTATATCGTGCTTGGTACAGACCCGCTTAATCTCCTTGAGTACCTTTAGCTCAAGCAACTGCACTTTCCGGAGCTCCTCCGGAGTGAGGGTTTTAGACATTCTTCAAACTCTCTATAAGACGACGATAAGATTCAACCAGCCCGACCTTAGGTTCCCATCCAAGAGTTTTGAGTTTATCTACATTCAGGTTCAGGCAGATGTCAGGGGCATATCCTGCATTAGGATCCAGGTCAAAGACAAGCTTAATCTTATTCTGTGCAAGCTGGTGAATTATAGCCTCGGCAGTCTCCCGTATAGTACAGAATGTTTCCGGGTTGGCAGCAGTATAACATTCACCTGCTTTGCCTTTAAGCAGTACAGTCAAAATAGCAGATACTGCATCATCAATATAGAGGATAGGCCGCTTTGTCTTGCCCTCTGTCTTAAGGACAATGTCCTTACCCTCTATCACACTACGGGCAAACTGGACAGTCACCCGGTTGTCGGTATAAGACACGCCCGGTCCTACCACCTGGGCAAGCCGGACAACCTTTGCAGGCACGCCATACTCAGATGCATAACTTACACAGAGATTCTCGCAGAGCCGCTTGCTTTCGGAATAGCTGGAACGGACATTCATTACATCAATATAACCCAGGTCTGTCTCCCGGACATCCCTTTTGTCGGTGGAGGTAATACCGAATGCCTCCATGCTGCTGATATAAACAAAGCCTTTAAGTTTTTTATTTTTATACTGATCAAGGATATTTATTGTACCACCTACAGCAACTCTGATTGTCTCAACAGGCTTTTCCACAAAATCTTTAGAAGTTGTTGTGCCGGCAGCGTGGACAATGTAATCCACATCAAGGCTGCTTATATCCAGCGTGCAGATATCTCCATACACTGGAATAATATTGTCATAGCCATGGAAACAAGCTTTGAACTTCTCGGAACTCCGACTGCAGGCATACACCTTGGCACCAAGTCCGATTAAACACCGCACAAGAGCCCTGCCGATAAGACCGGTAGCTCCAGTCACAAGGACAGATGTGTTTTTAAAAGCTGAAAAGTCTATCATAATCCAAATATCTGCTGATTCTCCCGGGCATCATAAAGGGCACGGAAGGTGTAGAAATCGGCAGGGGTGGTGATCTTAATATTATCCGGAGTTCCCTCCACCACATAGAGAGTATGCCCATAATGCTTCATAAGGGTGGCAGAGTCTATCATATCGGTCTTGCCATCCTTCAAAGCTTTCTCATGGGCAGCCAGCAGTTTGCCCAGATAGAAGCACTGAGGTGCTTTTGCAAGATAACATTTGCTGCGGTCGGTGATGTTCTGTATCTTCTTGTCCTTAAGCTCAATTATAGTTTCTGTTGCTGGAGTTACGGTGATGGCAGAACCATTCTTCTTTACCGATTTAATGCAGTCAGAAATAAGAGTATCGGTAACAAAAGGCCTTACACCATCATGTACCAGCACAATAGAATCCTCAGGAGCAAAGTCAGAAAGAGCGCAGAGTCCGTTGTAGATAGATTCCTGCCCGGTCTTGCCACCAGCCACAATAAGCCTTACCTTATCTATGCCATACTGAGCCAGCAGTCTCTGAAGATAATCAACCCAACCCTTGATGCAGACAACCACAATGTTATCCACCTCGGGATGGTTCTGGAAGTTCTCCAGTGTATGGATGATAATCTCTTTGCCATACAGCTTAAGAAACTGCTTCGGCTTTGATCTGCTGTTCATCCGGCGTCCTGCGCCCCCAGCGAAAATTAATACATTATTCATTGGTTATTCCTCGTCGCTTACCTTGTCATATACTATTACTGTGTTTTTCTCTATATTCATTACAGTCTTTGCAATAAAGTTAAAGCTGTTTGTTTCTATCCTGCAATCATCATTTTCCCAGACAGATAGAATCTGTTCTGCGGGATTATTTAATATTCCAATTGAAAGAAAAGATGATGAAAGATATCCGGCAATGTGGACATCGGGGTCAAGCATCATATAGATTTCGGTAGGTATTTTAGGATTTAAAAAAGGAATGCCCATTTTCTTAAGAGTTTCTTTCCTTTTCTCGTCAGAAAAACCCCAGGGGTGATCTTTGATATAATAATCATAGTCCTGACCAAAGTATATCATTGTCTTATTGATATATTTATAATCATCCTCGGAGAAGGGGAATCTTCCCAACAGAATACAAATTTTCTTCCCTCTCTTATAACTGCTTTCAAATGGATTACCATCAAGTCCAATCATTTTACACAGCTCTGATCTATGGTTGTCCAGTAGTTTTCTGCAATCTTCAAAATTAATGTTATGAACCCGCCGTGTCATCTTGTCCAAGATTGCTTGATTTCCTTGCAACATATTCACATCATGAAGAACCAACTCAAAGTTTTTATTGTCGTTTGTCATCACGTAACTGTAGGCAGATCGGTTTGCGAACTGTTTCATCAAGCTCTTGCTTCTTGCTCTTTTGCTAACACAGGGATTACCACAGTGTGTAAAAGTCTCGCTACCCCATTCCTGGGGACCAGTCTCCCTTGCTTTCTGTTTTGATAATGCCCATGTTTTCTGCATTTTTGAATATCGTTTTTCTGCTTTTTTTATATCAAAAATTAGATTAAAACAATCATATGAGGCTGTCCCGTCGCTTAAAAGATGAACGGTGAAGTTTTCCTCAGGAATTCCATTGGCATATATGAATGGAAGAACATAATAAGCCTGATGATCACAGAGATACAGATTGAACTTCGCTCCTGGGTTAATCTTATAGAGCATTCCGATATAAGAGACCATGCGCTGAGCACTGTGCTCAAATCCCTTATATTGTGTATTCAGTTCGGTTTTGCTTGCAAGAGAGAAGGGAAAAACATTTTTTGGAAGATTATTATAATCAAAAAGAATTCTCTCCAACAACACCAAGGTCGGGCTGTTCTTTTTTGATATCTTCCACATGTAAGAAAGGAAAAGTAGGACAGGAAGTGTCGCAGCCAGATATGCAATATTATACTCGGGGGCGTCTATATTAACTTCTTTAATCTCTTTAGCAGCCACTTGCCCTTGGTGGCAGTAAATAATCTCTAGAGTCCAACAGCCATAATTATTAAATTCAATGGTTATCTCATCATTCTTTTCACCATTGAAGGATTCTTCTTTATACTGAAATTTGCCATAATCATTTTTGATGAACTGATTTTCCCAAACCAGATATCGAATTACTTTAACTGTATCAATCTGCTTCTCTTTAAGAACTGCTTTGTTTAACTCTATTTTTTTACTGGAAACAATGTTGTTGTTGGTTTGATTATGAATTCTTTCTTGTGTCTTTAGAAATTTTATTCTATGATAAATTTTTAAAAGCCACAAAGGGATATATGGAAAAAGCGCTTTTTTTATATCCATAAACTCAAAATTTTATTATTTATTTTTCCAGCTCATAATAGGAATTCCAAATAAAAACATCTTTTTCCGAGAAAAAGATATATGCATTATTTTTATTCCAAAGAAATATATTTTTACTTCTTTTTTCAATCTAACTATATTAAAGATTTTTAATTTGCCAAAAAGAAAAACTCCTTTTTCTTTAGGGTTTTCTTTAGGGTTATCTATATTTTCTTGTAATGTTTTTATAATATAATTTGACACTTCCTCAAAGTCTTCATTCTGTTCATAAAAGTCAAATGTTATTCCTTTTTTATTAAACTTTTCTAATTTTTTTTCAAAATATTGTTTATAGAACTTGCCATCATCAAATCGGTTCTCAAAAATGGCAAAATGGGTAAAATACCAATAGATTCTATTGTTTTTATTAGTAATTGGATTAGTTAAAACTGTTTCTAAGTCATCTAATGAACCGCAATCCTTCATCCAGTCATTATAGTGACCATATAAGGAAATAATAGGCAAATCCCATAACAGGGCCATTGTTCCCGTAAGGGACGTGAAATTAATCATGGCATCAACATATGGGAAGAGTGCTGCTGAAGGCATTAAAAACTCAGTTAATTCTTCAATATAAATAAAATTAGGATATTTCTCCTGGTAATAACATATTTCTGACATTGAGATTGTTTTAGGCCCAGGGTGTACTGTAAAAACAACCCCTATATCTGGAGCCACATGTTTCATTACATAGTGAACAACGGCATGATCATCCGCAAAAGGACACATTCCCTCAGAATAGAAAACACCTACTAATGGGCATAGAATTATTTTCCTAAATCTTTTTTTATATGGTTCTATTAAATGAGATACATCTAGTGTTTTTGATAGCATAGATGTTATCTTTTTCTTAAACTCTTCTACTTTTTGATTATCTTTTTCTGTAATTGGATAATTTTTTATATTATCTGCAAAAGTATTTAAGAAACTCATCTTAATTGATCCAATAGGATCAAAATAAATGCTTGGTGGTAAGGGATATCGAGAAAATATGC
>JAFXTY010000018.1 GCA_017535435.1 Spirochaetia bacterium
TGCAGAGCAAAAGTCAGCCTGGTGACTATGGCGGAGGTGTCCCACCCGTTCCCATCCCGAACACGGAAGTTAAGCCCTCCCGCGCCGATGGTACTGTTCAATCGGGAGAGTAGGTCGTTGCCAGGCTTTTTTATTTTCTTATAGCTTTTCTAATTTAACTTTTCCAGCTGTCAGCTGCATGATCTCATTCTCCACATCTGCAAACTGAGCCTCTTTTACTACAGCCTTTATTTTTATGGCCTCAGCAAAGTTTTCGTCTGTAATGCGGACATCATGTTTTTTAAGTAAATATTTTATTGAATCGTATATATCGTAGCCGATCTGGAAGGCAAAGGAAGTTTCCTTTACAAGTGGTTTTGTGGGCAGTTTTTCAATTGCATCCTTTGCGCTCTGTGAGTAGGCCTTAACCAGCCCGCCGGTGCCCAGCAGGGTGCCGCCGAAGTACCGCACCACAGTGCAGAGCACATTGGTTATACCGGAACCAGAGAGCACGTTCAGCACTGGGCGGCCGGCGGTACCCTTGGGCTCGCCATCGTCGCTCATTCCCCTGTTCTGGCTGTTTTTCTCGCCTGTAATAAAGGCCCATACAATATGGCGGGCCCCAGGGTGCTGTTCCCACAGGCGTCTTACGATTTCCTTGGCCTCTTTCTCATCGGAGACAGAAAAACACTGGGCTATGAACCGGGAATGCTTTTCCACCAGTTCGCTCAAGCTTTCTCCTGCCGGGATAAGAAGGGTCTCTTCCATCACTCTTTTCCGCTCTCTGCGTTATCCATGATCTCGTTCACTGCCTCCACAAGATCGTTCTGGCAGTTTCCATAGACAATGTTCTGGAAGAACCTGGCAGTGCAATGATCGCAGACCATGTAGCAGTCGCTCTTGTTGTTGTTCTTTATCTGCTCCTTGACGTAATCAAGGATTTCTTTCCGCTCCTTGTTCTTGAACTGCGGAGCTTGCAGGGCAAGGCACTGCTGGTAAAGCCTGTCGGTATATGGAATGCTCTCGAACACCTCATCCAGATCAAGGGCCAGACTGTCTTCCTCCTGGATTTTTCCGGAGCAGATGTCGCAGTAGCGGCAGTCGTCAGGACGCTTGAAAGTCTTCCGCGTCTTTTCCCAGATATTTGAGGAGTATGCAATACGGTCCATGTAGTTGTAGAGCAGGATAAGGAAGGCAATCTCGTTGTCCTTCTGCTCCCGGGCCCACTGGATTATTGTCTTGCCATCAGTGAGGTTGACTTTTGCCGATGCTTTTGCATTTAAAAGCATCTGTGCAGCATCCAGCTGGCCTGCAATGACAGCCTTGCCCAGGGCAGTCTGGTTATCCTGGTCCGGTGTGTCGATGTTCTTGAAAGTGTTTATCCCTTCCTGAAGTTTCTCGAGGTTTCCCTCTGCGGCAGCTTTTGTAAAATCTGAGATAGTCATATATTCCTCTTCAAAGTCTTTCTGTAAATTTGCAATGGGTTTTCTCAAACCCCATCTTGGAGAAGAAGTCCAGGGCCCTCTCCCTCACGTTGTTGCAGGCAACCTCGAAGAACTTGCAGCCCCTCTCCTGGGCAATATCCTTGGTGTGCCAGTAAAGAAGCTCCCCAATTCCGTCGCCCCGGTGCTCAGGCAGGACAAACATCTCTATTATCTCTGCAATCCTGGCGGTGTGGTGCAGCACGCTCTGGATCTGCATCCCCACGAATGCCACGCTCTGGCCGTTCTTCTCGGCTATAAAGTAATAACAATCAGGATCCTCAAGGTTCTTGAGAAAGATTGAATCAAATTCCTCCCTGGTGGGATCTTCCCCCTCAAGTCTGCATATGAACCTGTAGATGGTCTCGGCATCGGTTGAGTCAGCTCTTCTGATTGTTGTATTGCTTGCCATACATATATTCTAATATAAGTTTTTTGTGAAGTAAACACTTTGATCGATATTTTAGAACAGAATCATATAGACACTTAATCGGCAAATTTGATATAATCCCATTTTATAAGTAAGGAGAAAACTATGCAGTATTTTTGGCTTCTGAGCGGGCTCTATATGGGGTGGTCCCTCGGTGTGAACGACCCATCCCATATCTTTGGTACAGCATATATCACAAATATGCTGAAATGGAAAACAATTGCGACACTGCTCTGTGTGTTCATCATCATCGGAGCACTTCTGCAGGGAAAAGCAGGACTTGAGAACCTGGGAAGTCTGGCAAAACAGACCAACCTTTCGGCTTTCATCTCTGCATTTGTTGCAGCAACAACAGTTCTTATCATGGCTGGCAAATTCAGCCTTCCAGCTTCTACATCCCAGGCTATGCTTGGTGCAATCATCGGTATTGCCGTGGTGAACGACGGTTCGAGCTTCTCGATGCCGCCAAAAGTTTGGAGTATGATGCTTTCTTGGATTCTTACTCCAGGCGGATGTATCATCCTTACCTTTATCCTTTATCCTCTTTTTGCAAAGATATTCCAGAAAATGGGCATTGCTACTGCTGACGGAGAGATGGACACCACAGCAGATGCAGCACATCAGAAAAAATATAATACTATTCTGAACGCAGGTGTAATCCTGGCCGGATGTTACGGAGCTTATGCACTTGGCGCAAACAACCTGGCAAATGTTACTGGTGTTTATTACGGAACACTTCTGGATGCAAACGGAGCTATCTGGCTTGGTGCCCTGAGTATCTGTCTCGGAGTTCTCACCTATGGTAAGCAGATTACAGACAAGGTTATGAAGACAGTAGGAAAGGAGCTGGTTGAGCTTACAAAGTTTGGTTCCTTCCTGGCAGTTATCTCTATGGCTATCGTTATGCAGATCTATGCTGTAGTCGGTATTCCTGTATCCTCTGCAATGGCTCTGGTAGGTGGTACCCTTGCAATCGGTATCTACAGAAGACAGATCAACAAGACCAGTATCAGAGCTCTTAGAAGAACCATCCTCGGATGGATTTTCACCCCAATCATGGGATTTGTTCTTTCCTACGTTATTTACTTCGTACTTAAGAACTTCCTGCACTTCGCATAATAACACCCGGGCTGTAACGACAGTCCGGGGATTTTCCCCAAATAAACAATAAAATAATACTCAATTTCTGCCGATATTATCTGTATGGGAAGACAACCTGCTAGAAAAACACGGTCAACCGGCAAGAAAAGACGCAAAAAGAAGTCAAAGTTCCATCTGGGTATATCCTTCTGGGTTCTCCTGATTGTGCTCATTGGCATCATATTCTATTTGTTCCACACTGATATTGAGAAGATGCTCTCTAAAAATAAATACTTCAGCAAGCTTAAGCAGGAGGACAAGCCGCTGGTGGTGGAGGATATCGAATCGCCAGGCAGCAAGAAGAGTCCATCTGCTGACAAGAATACAGCCAAGAAAGAAGTCCCCAAAGACGATGGCAAGAAAACTGTCATCAAGATGGGTAACCAAGTTGTTTCTGACGACAAGGGCGCCCAGGCTCAGAAAAAGCAGGAGCCGCCCAAGCAGATACAGAGCACATTCCGGGATTCTGCCCTCTACTTTGTGTTCTTCTCCCCCAGCGGAGATATAAAACTCAATAAGATAAACCGCAAGGTGAAGGTATCCGGTTCGCCGCTCCAGGCCGTTATGGATGTTCTTCTGGAAGGAGCTACCCCAGATGAGCTGAACCAGGGCTATCTGTCCCTTATCCCGCCAGGCACCAGGCTTAAGAGCATCCGGGTGAGCGATGGAATTGCCACTATGGACTTTTCTGAGGAATTCATGTTTAATACATTTGGCCCCGAGGGTATGAGGAACCAGCTGAAGCAGATCATCTACACAGCCTCCGAGTTCCCTACAGTAAAGGCGGTGCAGTTCCTGATTGACGGCAAAAAGGTTGACTATATATCCGAGGGCGTCAAGACTAAGGAACCGCTTACTAAAAACTCATTTTAAGGATTGAAATATGGGATTCGGTCTTGGAATTATTGTCATACTTGTTCTTGTGCTATGCGGCTTTGCCGACACTATCTGCCGCACCACCTGGAAGAGATTCTACTACACAAGGGGAATCACTTTCTTCTCCAAGGATTTTGATTTTCCATATCAGTTCAATGTTAAGAGAGTAGACCTTCTTAAGAAGAGGGAGAACTCAGATAAAAAATACAAGTCCGACATAGAATTCGCACCACTGGCCAAGAATGCAATAGGGTTTTTCGACCGGCCAGGGAAAGGGAGTTTCGGTACCAAGAAAAGATCATATCTTTCTGTGCTCCACGGCGTTCTGTTATATCATGAGGGCAAACTTACTGTGGCAGGAATATTTGATTATTTCGCCCTGCTTTTTGTCCCGGTCATGATGATTTCTGTCACTGCTTATATAGTGTGGCTGTTCAAGCAGGAACTGCCTATAAATGCTTTAATCCTTGCTGCTCTTTTAGTGGTGTTTGTAGTAGGTTTTATTGTGGCGCTCAGAAAACAACGTGCCCGATTCACCGAGATAGGAAACATCATGGTAAGTATCGGGCAGAAAGAAAAATAATCAGATAAGCTCGTCCAGTTTTGCTTTCAGTGTTTCGAATTCATAATATCCTTCAGCTCTGCTTATGGATATTCCATTCTTGAAGATAATCATTGTAGGTACTGCAGAAACATTGAATTTCTCGGCCAGGGCAGGGTTCTCGTCAATATCCACCTTAACAATGTCATAGGCATCTGAAGCGGCAGCCAGCTTTTCCAGAACAGGATGAAGCTTTGTGCATGGTCCGCACCATGTGGCGAAAAAGTCAATCATCACCAGTGGTTTTGAGCTTTTGATGATTTCATCAAAGCTTTTGTCATTTTCATATTTCAGCATTTTATCCCTCCTTCAGGTCCACTTTATAGTATACTATGATTTTTCAGATAAGTGAAGTAAAATTTTATTATAGGGGTTTTATATTGACAAATACTTTTGCTGTCTATAAAATCACTTGAAGGGAATAGGAGAGGTGGCCGAGCGGTTTAAGGCGGCGGTCTTGAAAACCGTTGATGTGCGAGCATCCGTGGGTTCGAATCCCACCTTCTCCGTTTTTTTTCTTTGGAGAGATGGCCGAGAGGCCGAAGGCGCTTCCCTGCTAAGGAAGTATACTGGTAACGGTATCGGCGGTTCGAATCCGCCTCTCTCCGTTTTTTATCCCGTGTGCCCATAGCTCAGCTGGATAGAGTATCAGATTGCGGATCTGAGGGTCGGAGGTTCAAATCCTCTTGGGCATAAGTAGTCGCATAAAAAAGCACCCCTGCTCGATAGAGTGCGCTCCCTTCGGGCCGCAATATCGCCAGGGGTGCCTTTTGCTGTGTTTAAATACTTTATACTGCAGGGTGGGCTTGTTCAAATGAGGTGTAGGGCGGAAACTCTGCCCAAGAGGATTTGAACCTAGGAAAGATCGCTGTGAGTTCCTGTACGGAAAAGATATAATTCTAGTTCCTCATCATCTACAGAATAGATGAGAAGCCAGTCGGGTTGAATATGGCATTCCCGAAAATCTTTAAACTCTCCTAAAAGAGGGTGGTCATGAAATTTTTCTGGGAGTTCTTCTTGATTGGCAAGCTTGTTTACTACTTCTTCAAGCAGTTCTATTTTATATCCTCGTTTGATGGCCAGTCGTAAGTCTTTTATGAATCTATTTGACCGGACGATATTCAACATTTTCTTCGCAGGCCTCTTTTATGATATCATTAAAAGAATTATAGCGCTTGTAAGCGAA
>JAFXTY010000019.1 GCA_017535435.1 Spirochaetia bacterium
TATAAGCAGCCTATCTATAACAATTCTGTGAAGCGGGTATTCGAGAAGGGGGAGACCATAGTCCGTAACACACTGAACACCAGGACTGGTGCTCATATAACTGCCAATATTCCTGTCAAGAACCACCTTGGAAAGGTGGTGGCGGTGCTTGGAGCCCAGAAATCAGTGGCAGAGTTTGCCAGAGTCCGGCAGAACTATTTCTTCTGGACCATGGGTATAGAGCTCTTCTTTATCTTTATTTATATAGTGCTTTTGTCATCATATTTCAGGAAAACATTCATCAGACCTATTGTCAGCATAACCCGTGAGGCACAGAGGTTTGCGGCCGACTCAAGCCATACATCAGACATCCTTGAGAGGGTAAAGAACCATGATGAGATAGGTACTCTGGCCAAGTCCATCAACAAGATGGAGAATGATATCAGGGATTATATCACAAACCTTACAAAGGTGACCTCCGAGAAGGAGAGGATGAACACCGAGCTGAACATTGCCACCAGTATCCAGGCAGGCCTTCTTACTACAGATCCTGTGCAGACAGAAGAGGTCTCCATAATGGCCAGCATGACTCCTGCAAAGGAGGTTGGAGGCGATTTCTACGATTATGCTCTTCTTAATGAGAATCATGCTGTGATTATAATTGCCGATGTATCAGGGAAAGGAGTTCCAGCCGCCCTGTTCATGGCAATGGGTACCACATTGCTCCGTGACCATGTGGGAATGGTGCAGAGAGAAAATATCTCCTTTACCGGTGAGGTTGGCGAGGTGAACAACCATCTATGCCGTCATAACGAGGGAGGGCTTTTCATAACAGCTTGGATAGGAATTCTTAATACAAAAACAGGACGGCTCACTTACATAGATGCAGGACATAATCCTCCTCTTTTAAAACAGGATGGAAAGTTTGCTTTTATTCCTAAAGGGAAGAAGGGGCTGCCTCTTGCTTCCATGGAGGATTTCCAGTACAAGAAGAACGAGATTTATCTTAAGCCTGGAGACAGGCTGATTCTATATACCGATGGTGTGACAGAGGCTCAGAACAAAGAGCAGCAGCTTTATGGGGAAGAAAGGTTTATCAAGTATGCAGAGCTTCATAAGGAAGACCCTCAGCAGATATTCAGGGATGGCCTTTTGAAAGACCTTGCCGCATTCCAGGATGGCTGCGACCAGTTCGACGACATAACTATGCTGCTTCTTGATTACAAAGCAGCACAGGGATGATTACTTTTCTCTAACTTTTCAGACAGAACTTAGGAGTATAAAATGAAGATTTCCAAAGTCAATGCAGCTTTTCGTTCAATAGGACAGTTCCAGATAAAACACCGTTATATTATTCTTTTACTGTTTGTGATCCTGACTGTCATCTGCTGCGGAGGGTTGTCCCATTTCAAAATGGTCAACGGCAGCGAAGGGTGGTATGGCAGCGGAGACCAGCTTCAGATAAACAAGGAAAGGTACGAAGCTGTCTTTGGCAACAACCACAACCTGGGAGTTCTGGTTGTTGCAGATGATGTGTTCTCAGAGGAAATCCTGAATGTCATCCAGCGTCTGGGGGACCGGATGCTCAGCGAGGTTCCTTTTGCCGACAAGCTTACCTCTCTGATAGAGGTTGAGATTCCGGTGGGAAATCAGGAGGGCTTTGAGGTGGTGAAACCCTATGAGAAAGGGATTCCCTCTGATCCACAGGCTTTAAAGGAGCGGAAGAATTTTGTACTCCGGGGAACTGAGAAGACAAATGCCCTTATCAACTCTCTTGTGAATGAAAAGGGAACAGAGACATGGGTTACACTGACCCTTCTGCCTTATGAGGGAGATCCGGACGATGAGAGCTTGGAAGTGGGCTATGCTTTGGATAAGATTCTGGAGAGCGACGAGTTCAAATCCGATTCTTATAAGCTTTATGGCTGTGGCCAGCCTTACTCTGATGTGCAGGAGGAGATTTACGAATATCCCGATTATATTCTCAGAGTTCTCTTAGGCTTTGCTGTCATGGTGGTCTGTCTTATCATCTTTGTCCGCAGCCTCCTTGGAGTAGTCATCCCTGCAATTGCTACAGTGGGTGCTATAGCTTCTGTGCTGGGGGGCATGGCATACTTCGGGGTCAAGGCCGACTCGGCTCTTATCACATTGCCTATTCTGCTGGGAATGGCTCTTTCCATAGGATATTCCATTCATTATATCAATATGTTCAAGCTCTTTTTCTTCCGTACCGGCAAAAGAAAAGAGTCAGCTGTCAGCACCATAGAGGAATGCGGCTGGTCTGTGTTCTTCACTGTCCTCACTACAATAGCCTCACTTATCAGCTTCGCACTGGTGGATATGCGTCCAGTGGCCTGGGTGGGCAAGACCGCAACATTGGTGGTGCTGGCTGTTTATGTATATGTCTCTATCCTTATTCCTGTATTCTTCTCCTTTGGAAAGGACAAAGCGCCCAATGCCAAGTATGAGAAAGGATCCACTGCTGTGGATATTGCCTTCTCCAAGTGGGCCGATACAGTGCTCCGCCGTAAGTGGCTTATCATTCTTATCTCCGTGGTGGTACTGGCAGCTTGTGTTCCTGGAATGATGGGCATACAGGTGAAGTTTGACATCCTGGGAATATCAGGAGATAAAATGCCTCATATCAAAAAGATATATGAGCTTATCCGGAAGGATCTGGGAAATATGTACAGCTATTCTGTCATGATCTCTTATGGCGAGGATGATGTTGATATCTTCAAGCAGCCGGAGAAGATAGAGAAGCTGGAAGAGCTGGAGAACTTCCTGGGAACACTCTCCCTGACCAAGAAATCGGGAGATAAGCCCCGTGTCTCCTCTGTCCTTGATATTCTCAAGGAGATGAACCGGGCTTTGAACGAGGGGAGTGATGAGTTCTATACTGTGCCTGAGGATGAATATGTGCTGGCTCAGCTTATGGAGCTTTCCAATATAGAGATGCACAAGGATTTCTCGGAATTGATGGATGATGAATATAGGATTGCTACCATAGATGTGGATATGGAGCAGTTCCAGTCCGAGGAGGCAGTTAAGAATGTCAGTGCCATTAATCAGAAGCTGGCAGAGCTTTTCCCCGATGCCCAGTGCTGTATTCTGGGAGATATGATTGAGTTTGCCGAAATGACTGTCCGGATGGTGAGGGGAGAGATCAAGTCTTTCCTGTTCTCTTTCATTGTAATCGCTGTCATGCTGATTCTTGCTTTCTCAAGCCTGCGCACCGGCCTTATAGGCATGATCCCGAACGTGGCCCCAGTCATAATGATTGCCGGGTTCATGGGCTATTTAGGGTATTATCTTGATTATATAACTATGACAGTCATGCCTATGATCCTGGGTATTGCGGTGGACGACACCATACATCTGACCACACACCTTAAGTACGGCCTTGAGAAATATGGTTCCTACCAGGTGGCTATGGAGGCCTCCTTCCGGGAGATAGGCAAGTCCATGTTCATGACTACAGCTATACTGTGTTCTGTTTTCTTTGTTTATATCATAAGCCCGCTGCATTATATATTTGTCATTGGAATCCTGTGCGTAATAGGACTTGCAGGAGCTCTTCTGGCAGATTATACTATAACACCGGCGCTTTTATATATCATCAAGCCTTTTGGAAAAGAGAAGAATAAGGAGTGATTATGCGGAAACTTATAATAATTTGTGCAGTGATTATGTTGGCTGCAGTGACTTCTGTCCCCGCCCAGACAGCCCAGGAGATAGCCAAGGCTGTCTACGATCTTCCTGACGGTAACACATCATCCCATGTGGCAGTTCTTACCCTTATTGATAAGGCAGGCAAAAGCCGTGTCCGGGAGATTGCCCAGTATAACATGAAGGATGGAACAACAAAGAAATGCGTCACTGTATTCCGTTCCCCAAAGGATGTGGCAGGTGTAAGCTATCTTTCCTTCGATTATCCCGATAACCCTGACGGAAGCCTGAAGGACAGCGACAGCTGGCTCTATCTTCCTGCCATGAAGAAGGTGCGCCGTGTTTCCGGATCCAGCAAGGACGATGACTTCCAGGGAACTGACTTCACCTACGACGACATGGGAGACCGGAGCCTTGGTAAGGATACATTCGCCATTCTTGGAGAAGAGACTGTGGATGGGATTTCCTGCTGGAAGCTTGAGTATACAGCCAAGGACAAGGGTGCTAAGATCAGCCGCCGTGTGCTGTGGATCGGCAAGGATAATTATGTGACATATAAGGGCGAATACTATGACAAGCAGAACAAGCTCTTCAAGACAATGGAATGTCAGGATATAGCTCAGATAGATGGTTACTGGACTACCAAGAAAATGATCATGACCACACTTACCACTAATCATAAGACAGTTTATGAGATGAAGGATATCCAGTACGACAATGATATCAATCCAGCTTTCTTCACTGTAAGTGCTCTGGAACGGGAACAGGTTAAATGAACCGCAGAATTCTCTCATCAGCCTTTGTACTGCTTGTTCTATGCAGTGCTCTCTTTGCCCAGGAAATTGATTTCAGGGGAAACTTCATAACCCAGGCCGGAGTGGGGCTTCCCAACACTCACCACAACAGCGGCGATTTCATAATAGGGCAGACCAGCTTCGACTCAACCTTCCGGGTCTATACCGACGAGACCATGCTCTATGTGAATACCATTCTGCTCTACGATGCTCTTGCAGGACAGAGCTCAAACGGTGTCTCTGCTTTTGTAAGCGATAATAATGATTTCTCACTGCAGCTGAAGGAAGCCTATTTCGACTGGCGGGGCGAGGTCCTGGCACTGCGGGTGGGGCGTCAGATATCTGCCTGGGGAAAGGCCGACGATGTACAGATTGTGGATATCCTGTGTCCTCAGGATGCATCAGCCGATTATGTCAACGATTATCAGGATAACAGACATGGAATCGATGCGGTGCGTCTTTCTTACATTGGAGAGTCCACCCAGACCGACTTCTACTGGATTCCGTTCTTTACACCAAGTACTCTGCCGCTGGCAGATGGCAACCCTCTCCATGATGTGATGTTTAGCGACGACAATGCTCCAGACAGCTATAAGGACTTCGACCGTCCGGACAGGGATCTTTCCTCCTGTGAATATGCAGCCAGGTTCAGCGCATATCTGCCGTCCTTCGATTTCTCCCTGTACGGTTTTTATGGCTGGGATGATATGCCTTTCACCACAGAAGAGATGGAAGGGAAATACAAGCGTATGTCTATGGTAGGGGCTGATGCGGCTATCCCTGCAGGCGACTTTGTGTTCCGTCTGGAGTCAGCTTTCTTCCCACAGCGGTATATCCAGGCTTCTGAAGGGGGAACCAAGCGGCGTAACCAGATAATGGCATTGGGAGGTGTTGACTGGACACCGGCCGGAGGCTGGACCATAACAGCCCAGTATGTTGCAGACGTGGTGACCGGCAGCGACAGTCCCCTTGACCGGCATACCTATGAGCATTTTGCTACACTGAGCGTGGAGAAGCCATTCCTGAACGAGACACTGACACTGTCAGGCTCCTTTGCCATGGATCTGCGCTATTTCTCCACCAACACCGAAATCGTGGCAGATTATAAACTTACTGATTCCATAACGCTGTCCTTGAAAGGAGAGTTCTATTTCGAAGGACCTGATAAGGAAGGAGAGTTCGGAGGTTACAAGGATTTAAGCTACATCGCATTGAAGGCAAAGTATTCATTCTGATATAAGGGCAAATGTGGATTTTCTGGTCTTTATTATCAATTATTCTCTTCTCATTCAGCGCCATATTCGAAAAGAAAGGCTCCAGTGTTGATGAGGAGTGCACCGAGCTTAAGTGAATAGCCGGTTCCGGGCTGGATTGTCTGGGAACAGTGGCGGCAAACCTGGGGGTTGCCTTGAATCCTTTCTTTGCCGATCCTCTTATCTCCACTTATTTTATATTCACCATATTCTTTTCCCGGATCATCATGCGTGAGAAGTTTGATAAAAGACAGTATCTTTGCGTTGCCGTCATTCTTATCTGCGTAGTCATTTTCGCTGTACTGGATAAATAATAATTTGAATAAATTTTATAGATATACAATGAAGATGTAGAGGGTGCAGATGCCCATGGCCAGGATGGAGGCTGGGGTAAGCCATCTGCAGTAACGTCCCCAGCTTACAGGGTGACCGGCCTTGGCACATATTGATGTTCCCACCACATTTGCCGATGCTCCGATAGGGGTGGCACATCCTCCCACGTCAGTTCCCATGGAAAGGGTCCATGCCAGGGTGTGCATGCTCATCCCGGTAGTTGCGGCCAAGGATTCTATGATAGGTATCATGGTGGCGGTAAATGGGATGTTGTCCACAAAGGCACTGGCAATGCCCGATACCCACATGACGATGCCGATCATAAGGTAAGGGTTGTCACCGCTTATAGCTTTAATTCCTTTTGCAATGATTCCCAGCACGCCTGTAAGCTCCAGACCGCTTACCACTACAAAAAGTCCTATGAAGAACAGCAGGGTCTTGTAGTCGACACGTTTCAAGATATAGTTAATATATTTCGGAGCTGTCAGGAAGGTTATGACTGATATGATCACCCCTATAGTCGGCACAGTCAGCCCGGTCTGAGCATGGGTCACCAGGAGCACTACAGCACAGGTGAAGGTTATTATGCTGAACACAAAGTCTCTGAATGAAGTTATGACTTCCTCTGGACGGGGAAACTTGGTTTGATCCACAGATCGGGTCCTGACATTCAGCTCCTTTCGGAAGGCAAAATAGAAGAATACAACTGATGCTATAAGGGAAAGAAGGGCCATGGTTCCAGTATTCCGCAGGAAATCTCCGAATGTGTAGCCTAAGGATGTACCTATTATGATGTTTGGTGGATCTCCGCACATAGTGGCGCTGCCGCCGATGCTGGCACAGAAAATCTCAGGAAGGATCATGGGAATAGGGTTGAAACCAAGGCGGTTTGCCAGCTCCACAGTGATGGCTGCCAGGAACAGTATTACAGTTATACTGTCAATGAACATGGAAAGTAAGGCCGACAAGAGCATGAATGCAATAAAAATCGGAATGACTCTGTAGTGCACTATCTTTGCAATCCACATGCAGAGCCATGTGAAGAAGCCTGTGCGTGCCATCCCTTCCACCATGATCATCATTCCGGCGATGAATATGATGGTGGCCCAGTTGACACCGATGTTTATGGACACTTCCGCATCCTTGGCATACCAGAAGCTCTGGGCAAGCATAGAATCCAGGCTTAGCGCGGTCCACACCGCATCCATGCTGTGCAGGCCAAGACCGAATACAAAGATCAGAGTTGCTGCTGCACCTGCAAGGGTAATATATTGTCGTTGAAACTTTTCACTGATAATGAAAGCGAACATGATGACAAAAATTGAAACTGCCAGAATCTGCGCCAACATGCTTTGGATTTTACATTTTTAACAGTTTTAATACAAGCGATTTATGACAATTATAATTTTTTTAATAAATCAGTTCCGGAAGTTAACAAAAGGTGGATATGCTTTCTTCACTGCAGAATAGAGCAGATATCCACCTATTATTCCTGCCAGGTTCTGGACTATGTTTCCCGGAATCTCCACCACTGCAGCCCCTGCGCCAGCCATAAGGCATCCTACAGCAAAGTAGCCGCCAGCCATAATTATAGTTCCGACAGCAAATACAATTATTCCTGAAACTGTCACGGAGAACTTGTTTTCCCTATGGAGAAGAAGCTTTAGTATAAGTCCAACTGCAAGCCCCTGAAGGCCGTGGATAAGGAATGAGAAGGGCGCCCACTGGGAGAAGCCGCTTATTATGTCAGCTATGGCAGTTCCAAGTCCTCCGGCGATGAATGCAGTCATTGGCCCGAAGGAGAGGGCGGTGAAATAGATGGCCAGGTCACCCAGGTTGATATAGCCTCGGGTGGGGGCTATGGGGATGCGCACTGCAATAGTCATGACCACAGTCACTGCTGTGAGGATTGCTGCTGATGCTATTTTAAAGGAAAGAGATTTTGCACCGGAAACTGTATTCATCATGTACCTCCAAAAAAATACCAACTGAAATGGTAGGCAAATCAAAAATATATAGATTCACCACCCATCTGTCAATATATTTTTTTGTTATATTTTTTTATGTTACTTGAAACACATTATCCCTCTGATATAAAATAAATCGTGATAACCAAAAACATCTTTTCAAACATCTGTCCTCTGGACCATCGTTATTATCTTGCCAACCGCGCTGTATTCGACGAGCTGGCAAAATATCTGTCCGAAGAGGCTGTAATCAGGTACTCTGCACTGGCAGAGGCCGCACTTGTGAAAACCCATGTCTATCTGAACATGCAACACCCTGAACAGTATTATGCTGCAGTGGATGAGGCCATAGCTAAGGTCCAGCCCGACGAGGTTTATGCCGAGGAGGAGAAGACCCAGCACAACATCCGGGCTCTGGTGAACGTGATCAAGCGTTACATTCCTAAAGAGCTGAGCCCTTATGTCCACCTGGGGGCCACCTCGGTGGATATAATGGATACTTCTGCCTCCATGCGGATCCGGGATGCAGTGCAGAAAGTGATTCTCCCTCTCCTTATCGAGGTGGAGGATCTTTTGATAAAGATCGCAGCCGACCAGGCTGCCACCCCCCAGGTGGGCCGCACCCACGGCCAGCATGCCGTACCTATAACACTGGGCTTTGCCTTTGCCGAGTATGTATCCCGTCTGGGCAAATCCATAATCGAGATCGAGAAACGCTCCCACAACCTCCGGGGCAAGCTGGCCGGGGCTGTAGGTGCATACAACTCCACCAGCCTTATGGTTAAAGATCCAGAGGCTATGGAGAAAAAGTACCTTGAGTTCCTTGGTCTTGAGCCCTCTGAGCACTCCACACAGCTGGTGGAGCCAGAGTACCAGCTGCGGCTGTTATTAGAAATAAACACAGCCTTCGGCGTCATCGCCAACCTGGCCGATGATATGCGGAACCTGCAGCGCTCAGAAATTTCCGAGATCCGGGAGATGTTCACCTCCACACAGGTTGGCTCTTCCACCATGCCTCAGAAGCGGAATCCCTGGAACAGCGAGCATGTGAAAAGCCAGTGGAAGGCCTTTGCACCGCGCATGATGACCTTCTTTATGGATCAGATATCAGACCATCAGCGGGACCTGACCAACTCAGCATCCCAGCGGTTCATAACAGACTACTTGGCAGGCTTCAGCGCAGCTGTGAACCGGCTCAAGAAAGTGCTCTCATCCCTCCATGTGGACAAGGAGCGCCTTATGAAGAACCTCTCCTTCACCGGAGACCTGGTTCTGGCCGAGGCTGCCTATATCCTCCTTTCCTGCGGCGGCGAGCCTGATGCTCATGAGATTATCCGCAAGATCACCCTTGAGAGCGAGAAGACAGGGGAACGGATGTGCACAATACTTAAGAAGAACGACAAGATCTGGAATACAATCAAAACCCAGATGGAGAGGACCATCGGCATAGAGCCTGAGGAGTTCTTCAGCCATCCGGAGCTTTACCGCGGCCTTGCTGCCCAGAAAGCGTCCAAGCTTGCTGCCAAGTATAAGGCAGAGATGGAGAAACTCAAGAAATGAATATAGTAGTCATCGGTGCCCAGTGGGGCGATGAGGGCAAGGGAAAGATTGTAGACTACCTTGCAGGTGATTCCTCTGTTGTAACCCGCTTCTCAGGCGGAGCCAACGCAGGACATACCATAGTGAGCGGCGGTGTGACCTATAAACTTCACCTGGTTCCATCTGGCATCGTCTACCCTGATAAGACTGTAATCTTGGGAACAGGAATGGTTATTGACCTGGAGTCCCTCTTTGCAGAGCTCAAGACTCTGGAGGAGCAGGGGATATCCTGGAGAGGACGCGTTTTAATCTCTGACAGGGCCCATCTGGTGTTCCCCACCTACAAGGTAATGGATCTGGAGATGGAGAAAAAACGCCGCCATCCTATCGGCACCACAGGCCGGGGAATAGGTGTAGCCTATGCCCAGAAGGCAGACCGGGACGGTGTACGGGCCGGCGATGTCTTCAATCCCGATGTCTGGAGCCGGCTTAGAGAAGAGGAGAAAGCTTTCATTACACCATACATGGAAGATCTTAAGTCCATGCTGGTGGATCTTGTCTCCTACATGGCAGAACATAAAAAAGATAAAAAGCTTTTCGAGGGTGCCCAAGGTGCACTTCTGGATATTGATACCGGTACATATCCTTATGTATCATCCGGTTACTCAATTGCTTCAGGAGCCTGTGCCGGCGGGGGAATCGGAGCCCTTGATATAGATGCAGTCTATGCTGTGTTCAAGGCATATTCCACCCGTGTGGGCAACGGACCTTTCCCTACCGAGTTTGACCACGATGCAGAAGGGGAACTTGAGAATAAGGTCAGAGTGACAGGCCGTGAGTTCGGCGTCACCACAGGTCGGCCACGACGTTGCGGTTACCTGGATCTGGTGGCACTTAAGTATTCCTGCAGAGTCAACTCAATCAGCGACCTGGTGCTTACCCACCTGGATATCTACGACGACATGGAAGAGATGCTTCAGGCGGTGATCGACGCTTTGCGTGATGTTAAGAAGCATCCACGTGTTATTTCATTCAAGGGCATGAAGATGCTGTTCCGCATCACAAACTTCTGTAACCCACA
>JAFXTY010000020.1 GCA_017535435.1 Spirochaetia bacterium
TGCAGAGCAAAAGTCAGCCTGGTGACTATGGCGGAGGTGTCCCACCCGTTCCCATCCCGAACACGGAAGTTAAGCCCTCCCGCGCCGATGGTACTGTTCAATCGGGAGAGTAGGTCGTTGCCAGGCTTTTTTATTTTCTTACCACTTTTCTAATTTTCAATATTTTTAAAAAATCTTAAAAATTTTTTCTGAAAGTCAAATCAAAAATACATTTTCCGCAGTATATACCATCGGAGGCAGTTTATGTTTGTATTGAATTATTGTCACGGTGGATTTGATGGAGACATAGTCTCTGTTGAGGCAGACCTCAGGATGGGCATCCCTGGAATCGATATTGTGGGGATGGCCGATGTGGCTGTGAAGGAATCGGCAGAACGGGTCAGGATTGCAGTAAAGAATTCAAACCTTGATTTTCCTAAAGGAAGGGTGGCTGTAAATCTGGCTCCTGCCGGAGTTAGGAAGGAAGGGGCCTATTTTGACCTTTCCATAGCAATTGCCATACTTAGTCAGTTCGGCATAATCATGCCTAACGATTTCAAGGTTATGGTTCTGGGAGAGCTTGAGCTTTCAGGCAGGATCAGGGCTGTGAAAGGAACGCTCTCGGCTGTGATTGCAGGGCAGGAGGCAGGAGTGGACTATTTCATAGTCCCCGAGGATAACTATCTGGAGGCCTGCTCAGCGCTGGCAAAGAATATCTATCCATGTTCATCCCTTTTGAATGCAGTGGATATACTGAATGCCCTGGCTGTCCATGCACACCTTGCAGCCCCCGTTCCCCAGCTTTCTCCCCAGGCCGCAAACCAGGATTTCTATGGGGACATGGCCGATATCCAGGGGCAGGAATACCTTAAGCAGGCTCTCTTGACAGCAGCATCGGGGCGGCACAACATAATGCTGTTCGGCCCTCCGGGAAGCGGCAAGACCATGGCGGCCCAGAGGCTGGTGACCCTGCTGCCGGATCTGGATTACGAAAAATCCATAGAGACAACCAGAATCCATTCCATAGCAGGAATACTGCAGAACGGCTGTGGTCTTGTGGGCCGTCCGCCTATGCGTATGCCGCATCATACCGCTTCTCTGGAGGGAATTATAGGGGGTGGAAAATATTTGCGGCCTGGGGAGATTTCCCTGGCCCATAATGGTATTCTGTTCTTGGATGAAGCGCCGGAGTTCCACAAGAATGTTCTCCAGAGCCTCAGGGAACCGGTGGAACGGCGCAGGGTGGATTTAGCCAGGGCAGGGAAGAACTACTGGTATCCGGCCGATTTTCAGCTGGTTATGACCACCAATCCCTGCCCCTGCGGCAACCGGGGAAAGGCAGACAGCGTCTGTGTATGCTCCAACAGCGAGGTGAGCAACTACTGGAAAAGATTGGGGGGTGCCCTGCTGGACAGGATTGATATCCGCATTCCGGTAAGGCCGCTGTCTGCCGAGGATATGGTTGTATCCTCGGGGCAGGTGGCAACCAGCGCAGAACTCCGGCAGCAGGTGGAAAAGGCACAGAGTATACAGAAAAAGCGTTTTGAGGGAACTGACATATTTTACAATTCTCAGATTCCCCCTGGCCGCCTGAACAAATACATCCAGATGGAAGAGGATGCCCAGGAGGTTTTTGCAAAGGCAGTGAAGCGGTTCTCCCTTTCCACCAGGGCCTGTCATTCGGTTCTCAAGATTGCCCGCACCATAGCAGACATGGCAGGGTATCCTGACATCATGCTCAAAAAAGAGCATATTCTGGATGCAGTGCAGATGCGCCGTTACGGGGACAGTGACTTTTTCTGGAACTGAAGTACTGATAATTGAATTAAATCAGTTTATGTATTACATTGATTGCAATGGCAAAGCTGATAAAAAAATGTGCTGTTCCTGCATTGATCATATTTCTCTGGTGGCTTGTAGTGCGCTGTTTCCATGTGAACGCATTCCTGTTTCCACCGCCAGACCGTATCCTGGCCGCATTCAAGCGCCTTATAGAGCGGGATGAGCTGCAGAGGAATATCAGCACCTCCTTTGTCAGGGCTTTCAGGGGCTTCTCCCTTACCGTGATATTTGCTATTCCCCTGGGAATCCTGTTCCATTCCTTCCGCAGGTTCTTCTCTTACTTCGATGGTCTCATGAACTTCCTGAGGAATGTTCCTCCTCTTGCCATGATTCCGCTTCTTATCCTATGGTTCGGCATAGACGAGGCATCCAAGCTGGCAGTGATTGTACTTTCCTGTTTCTTCCCTATATTCCTCAATACCCTGTCCGGCCTTAACAATGTGGACAAGAAGCTCCTGGTCATGGGGGATTCCCTGGGACTGACCCGGTTTGAGAAAATCCGTTATATTCTTATTCCGGAAGCTGCACCATCGGTGATTACAGGACTCAGGTTAGCACTAGGCAACAGCTGGCGTGCTCTTATTGCGGCAGAGATGATTGCCGCTTCCAGCGGAATAGGATATATGATTCTGGATGCCGAGGAGATGGCAAAGACTGATGTGGTTTATGCTGGTATCATCGCTATAGGCATAATGGGGCTTTTTATGGATAAGATGTGCCTTCTTATTATGGCGAAACTCTGTCCATGGGTGGAGGATGTGAAAAGTGAGTGATATTTCTGTATCTGGAATCACCAAGCAGTTCGTCCTTAAAGAAAGGACAATCACTGCAGTGGACAACATCTCCCTCTCCATACAGGATGGCGACTTCATCACAGTGGTAGGACCCAGCGGCTGTGGCAAAAGCACTCTGCTTCATATAATCGGCGGACTCCTTGCCCCCGATAAAGGCTCCATATCCTTCGAGAAAGGGACAGGACGCTGCGGCTTTGTGTTCCAGGAGCCCCGCCTTCTTAACAGCAGCACAGTACGGCAGAACCTGATGCTGGCCATGAAGCATATCAAGAGCAACAAGGAGAAGGAGCAGGTTATGGCAGACACCCTCTCTTTCCTTGAGCTATTAGAATTTATCGATGCATATCCTAACCAGCTTTCAGGAGGTATGGCCCAGCGTGCCGCAATTGGGCGTGCCCTGTGCCGTCAGCCCGATGTAATGCTTATGGATGAGCCTTTCAGCGCCCTGGATGCATTCCTCCGGAAGAAGCTTCAGGATGAGCTTATCCACCTCTATCAGGAGAGGCATCTTACCATAGTTTTTGTGACCCACGATGTGTCCGAGGCAGTCTACCTGGGAAAGAAGGTGGCAATAATGAATGCAGGGCGCATAGAGAAGGTGATAGATGTGAATCTGGACTATCCGCGCAAAAGGAGCAGCCTCGAGTTCAACACTATCTCCGAGACAATTCTGGACACTATTGCTGACTTGCGTAAATAACATAAAATCTGTACTATAAAAATAATGGAAACTTTGAAGGGAATTCCAGCGTCGCCTGGTATATACATCGGAAAGGCATTTCTCTACCTGGAAGAAAAGATCACAGTCACCAGATATAAGGTTGAGGCTGATCAGATAAAGGATGAGCTTTCTCGTCTGGATAAGGCTTTTGAAGATGCGCGGAACGAACTTGAGAACCTGAAGGTTGTAAACAGCGGTATCATGACCAGCGGTGAAAGTTTCCTTATAGACACCCATATCATGATGCTCAGCGATCCTGATTTCAGGGGCAAGATAGACAGATATCTGAAAAAATATAAAGTAAACGCAGAAGCTGCAGTCTTCACCTCCATAAAGGAATATATAGGAGAGCTTTCTCTGTCCGAGAACACCTATGCAAAAGAGAGGATCAGCGACTTCCGTGATATTGCAAGGCGTGTCCTGGGCAAGCTTACATCCAGGTGCCTCCGTAACCTTACTTCCCTTAATGAGGAATGTGTTGTAGTCTCCCGGGATATACTCCCTTCAGATGCCATAGTGATGGACAAGACCAAGGTGAAGGGTATTGTTCTTGAGGCCGGTGGACGGACTTCTCATACTGCAATCATAGCAAGAGCTTTCGGAATCCCGGCAGTGCTGGGTGTTCAGGACATACTGCAGAAGGCAAACCGTGACTGCACCATAATTGTGGACGGTTACGGTGGAAATGTTGTCATAGACCCTGACAAGGCAACTATTGAAGCCTATATTGAGACTTTGGAGAAGAACCATCAGATTGCCCAGTCCCTGCGCCGCTATATCCAGAAGGTAGCACAGACAGACGACGGCAGACGTGTCTTCATCAAGGCCAATATTGAGTTCCCCGAGGAGATAGAGAATGTGGAGGCTCTTGGAACCGACGGCGTGGGATTGTTCCGCTCCGAATTCCTCCTTATGCAGAACGAGTATCAGAAGGATGAGGAGAAGCAGTTTGCTGTTTATAAGAAGATGCTTGAGCGGGCAAATGGACAGAGTGTCACAGTCCGCACCCTTGATATAGGCGGTGACAAGATGCTTGCCGACCATGGGGACAACAGCGAGCGGAATCCCCTTTTAGGCTGGCGTGGAATCCGCTACAGCCTTACAGAGCAGGATATGTTCATCTGCCAGCTCCGGGCTCTTTACAGGGCCTCTGTATATGGAAGCCTCAAGATTATGTTCCCTATGATAGCCACCATGGAGGAACTTGAGTCTGCCCTTGATATAGCAGCTCAGGTGCGTGCTTCCCTTAAGCAGGAAGGCTATAAGATAAACGAGAATGTTCCTGTGGGAATGATGATGGAGGTTCCTTCTGCTGTGCTGGCTGCCGATGCCTTTGCCGAGAAAGTGGCATTCTTCTCCATAGGAAGCAACGACCTTATACAGTACACTATGGCAATGGACCGGGGCAACGAGCGTGTCGCATATCTTTATCAGCCTTTCAACCCTGCAATCCTGCGTCTTCTGAAGATGGTTATAGATGCCGGTAAGAAACGGGATATAAGAGTAAGCGTATGTGGAGAGATAGCTGCAGATCCGCTGTGTGCAATAGTTCTTCTGGGCATGGGCATTGATGAGCTTTCCATGAGCTCCCAGAGCATCTCGGTCATCAAGAAGATTATCAGAAATGTCCTTTTCACCGAGGCTAAGGAGACTGTTGCTGAAATTATGAAGATGGACAACGGAACCAAGATTTATAAATATCTCAGGACAAAATACAATGACAGATTTGGAATCTATCTCTGAAAAGAAATTTCCCTGTGTAGTCATAGCCGGCCGGCCGAATGTCGGCAAATCCACACTGTTCAACCGGTTTCTCCGTAAGCGCAGAGCTATAACTGATCCTATCCCTGGTGTAACCCGGGACCCCATAAGTGGAACCTGCGACCTTGCAGGCCGTAAGATTAAGCTTGCCGATACCGGTGGAATCGATTATTCCAAGGAAGGTTTCGCCTCCCTCATCACAGAAAAAAGCCTTGCGGCTCTTGAGGAGGCTGACCTTATACTGCTTCTTCTCGAGGGAAAAGAGCTGAACAGTGCAGATGAGCATATCATCCAGGTTATGCGCAAGTATACAGACAAGGTGTTCCTGGTGATCAACAAGCTGGATTCGCCGGAGAAGGATGATGATGTATGGAACTATCATTCCCTGGGCTTCAAGACAGTCATCGGAATCTCATCTTCCCATGGAAGGAATATCGACACACTGGTCTCTAAGATGAGGGAATTCCTTGATGCAAAGAATCCGCCTGAGAACGACCTGCCGGAAGATGAGGCACAGGAACAGGCCGAGAACGCCAGGATAAACGAGATAAAGCTCTCTATAATAGGGAAGCCTAATACAGGAAAGTCCACCCTTATCAACTGCCTTACAGGAAAGAATCTCTCAATAGTCTCTGATGTCCCAGGCACAACCAGGGATGTTATAGAGGGGCAGTTTGTATATAGGGATATAAAATACACTATCTATGATACAGCCGGAATCCGCCGGAAGAAGAAGGTTACAGAGGATGTGGAGTACTATTCTGTGACCCGGGCTATAGGCAGCATAGAATTTGCCGAGGTGGTGCTTCTTATGGTGGACTGCACCGAAGGGCTTACCGATCAGGATAAGAAGATTGCCAGCCAGATTGTGAAGAAGGGGCGGGGTGTTGTCATTGTCCTGAACAAGTGGGACATGAAGAGCCACATCCCAAATGCGGAGCAGGCTATGAAGGACAGGCTCCAGTTCCTGTTCCCTATTCTGGATTTTGCGCCGGTGGTACCGATCTCGGCAAAAGAAGGGCAGGGAATCGACAAGCTTCTGGATGCCGTATTCAAGGTTAAGAAGCAGCTGTTCACCAGGGTCAGCACATCAGACCTGAACAAGGCGGTGCGGGAGTGGGTGGATGACTATCCTGTTCCTGCGGCCAAAGGTATCAGATACAAAATAAGATATGCTACACAGCCCGAGGTGTTCCCCACCAGGTTCATACTGTTTGTGAACCGGGCCGACCGCTTCCCAGATGCCTATATCAGCTATATCAAGAACAAAATTCGGAAGCGTTTCCGCCTGACCAGCATTCCTTTTGATGTGGAGATAAGAGAGACCAAGAGCGGCAGAGAGGATGAGTGACAAAAAGACCAACGCCATGCGCATCCTGGATGGGCTTGGAATAAAATACTCAGTCACAGGATATGATGTTGACCCGGATAACCTGGATGCCCTTTCCGCAGCTGCAAAATTAGGGGTGTCTCCGGAATGCATATTCAAGACCATTGTAATGCGCAATGAAAAGAACCTTATCTTCGTATTCTGTGTCAGCGCTGAGTCGGAGGTGAACCTTAAGAAGGCCAGGACAGTCTCGGGCAGCAAGGAGATCAAGCCGGTGAAGATGACAGAACTGCTGGCCCTTACCGGATACATCAGGGGCGGATGCTCCCCTGTCGGAATGAAGAAAAAGTTTCCTCTTTTCATCGACGAGACAGCCACCTTGTTCGATGAAATCTATATCAGTGCCGGGGTGCGGGGCAGGCAGCTTATCCTTTCTCCCGACGATCTTGTCAAAGCAACAGACGGCACCTTCGCTGATGTGGCTACAACTGTTGCCACTTGAACTTTTTAATTATATTTAATACGCTTAAGTTATGAGTACTAAATCAGATAATATTGTATCCCGATTTGCATACAAAGTGTTTATCGACGGATTGTCAGGAATGGCTCTGGGCCTTTTCTCAACACTGATTGTAGGAACCATTCTGGCCCAGATAGGAACTCTTTTGGGTGGCTCTGTGGGCAAGACTGTAATAAGCATTGCCAATGTGGCCAAAGGTCTTACCGGTGCGGGAATCGCAGTCGGTGTAGCATATAAGTTCAAAGAGTCGCCGCTGGTCACTATATCGGCAGCTGTAGCTGGTCTTGCCGGTGCCTTTGCCAGCTCCATATTGAGCGGCGCTGCCTTTGCAGGCGGGGCTCTTACACTTAAGGGACCTGGGGAGCCGCTGGGTGCTTTTATTGCTGCTTTCATAGGCATTGAGCTTGGCCATCTTGTGTCAGGCCGCACAAAGCTT
Source organism: Spirochaetia bacterium (assembly GCA_017535435.1). Lineage (GTDB taxonomy): Bacteria > Spirochaetota > Spirochaetia > CADAEX01 > CADAEX01 > CADAEX01. The sequence continues at coordinate 7,384 of JAFXTY010000020.1, forward strand.
GATATTCTTATCACTCCTATTGTCACTATAGTCACAGGTGCTCTGGTTGGACTCTGGGTGGGTCCTCCTATATCCAAGTTCATGATAGCTGTGGGCAACCTTATCAACTGGGCTACTATCCAGCAGCCGGTAATCATGGGTATTCTGGTTTCTGTAATAATGGGTATGTGTCTTACCCTTCCTATAAGCTCTGCGGCTCTTGGAATCATCCTGGGGCTTTCCGGAATTGCCGGAGGTGCCGCTGTTGTTGGCTGCTCTGCGCAGATGGTGGGCTTTGCAGTCATGAGTTTCCAGGACAATGGAATAAGCGGTCTCTTTGCCCAGGGTATAGGAACCTCCATGCTCCAGATGCCTAATATAGTCCGCAAGCCTGTTGTCTGGCTGCCGCCTATTCTGGCCAGCGCAGTCCTTGGCCCTATATCTGCCAAGGTGCTGGGTATGGTGTGCGGTCCGGTGGGAACAGGAATGGGCACCTCCGGCCTGGTGGGACAGATTGTTACTTATCAGACCATGTCTGCAGCCGGTGTGAACAGCGGAATAATCCTGGCCGAGATTCTTATTATGCATGTGGCTGCTCCTGCAGTGCTGACTCTGCTCTTTGCATCGTTCATGCGAAGGAAAGGCTGGATCCAGAGCGGCGACCTTAAGCTGGATATCTGATTTATGCTCTCAGCTGCCAAGTACTTCCAGCAGGGTAACTACGATAAAGTTATCCGCATCCTCGAACCTCAGGTGTTTGAGCACCGGGACGACTGGAAGTTCTATAGCTATTTAGGTTATTCATCCCTTTATACCGGAGATTTCGTCAAGGCAAGCTCATATCTCAAGCGGGCTCTTCAGATTAATTCCTCTGCAATTGAGCTTATGTACGGAATTGCCGTCCTCCATCTAAAGCGGGGAGAAAATGCCGATGCAGTGCGTATCTGGCTCCATATTCTTCATAAGAACCCAGATGATATCTATGCGAAAGAAGGGCTTGATTTCATCAATTCAACCGACAGCAAGCAGATGGGCAGTCTTCTGACCTTGAGAAAGTGCCGCAGTTTTCTTCCCTGCAGGGATAACCGCAGGAAGTATCTGACCAAGGTGGGGATTGCAGGGGGTATCCTGTTCATCGCCCTGGCTGCTGCTGTGTTCATGGCAGTCACCTGTCAGACTGGGGAGGTAATGTGAGGGCTGTGGTGCAGAGGGTGTTTGATGCCCAGGTCCAGGTTGATGGTCAGTGCATTGGAAAGATTGCGAGAGGGCTTTTAGTCTATCTGGGGGTCCACAAGGATGACACTGACAAGGATTTTGATTATATTTTAGACAAAGTTATAAACCTGCGTATTTTTTCGGATGATGCAGGCAGGATGAACCTTTCTCTCCTTGATACAGGGGGAGATATCCTGGTGGTGTCCCAGTTCACTCTGTTCGGCGACGCCCGTCGTGGCAGAAGGCCTTCCTATGGGGAGGCGGCCGGCAATGAGAAGGGAAACCTCTATTACCAGCGGTTTCTGCATGAGCTTAAGGAGAAGGGGATTAATACAGCATCGGGACAGTTCGGTGCCGATATGCAGGTTTCATATACAAACGATGGTCCAGTGACCATACTTTTGGACTCGTTTAAAGTTTTTTGATAGATTTTTTAAGAAAATTGTTGTAAAATCAAATCAAAATGAAAAAAAATGTTGTTTAACCATTTAGGAGGCCTTATATGGGAAAAGAAAAGAAAACAGGAAATGAAGAAAAAGCAATGGCTTTGGAAGCCGTAAGACTCCAGATGGAAAAACAGTTTGGAAAAGGCTCTATCATGAAGCTGGGGGACAAGGCAGCCAACACAGGGGTGCAGGTAATTCCAACCGGTGCGCTGACACTGGATGCTGCATTGGGAATAGGAGGTTATCCAAAGGGAAGGATCATCGAGATTTATGGCCCTGAATCCTCTGGAAAGACAACCCTGGCGCTTCACGCTATCGCAGAAAGCCAGAAACAGGGCGGTATTGCAGCCTTTATTGATGCAGAGCATGCACTGGATCCAGTGTATGCCGCAAACCTTGGGGTGAACACCGACGAGCTGTGGGTGTCCCAACCCGATACCGGCGAACAGGCTCTGGAGATTGCAGAGTCACTGGTCCGATCCGGCGCCGTGGATATTATAGTTATCGACTCGGTTGCAGCCCTTACTCCGCAGGCAGAGATAGAAGGGGACATGGGAGATTCCCACATGGGACTCCAGGCTCGTCTTATGAGCCAGGCCCTCAGAAAACTCACCGGTATTCTTGCCAAATCCAACACCTGTCTTATCTTCATCAACCAGCTGCGCATGAAGATCGGTGTGATGTTCGGTAACCCGGAGACAACTACTGGCGGAAATGCCCTTAAGTTCTATTCATCCATCCGGATGGAGGTGCGGAAGATCGAGACCATTGACAAAGGTGCCGATGATGTAATCGGAAACAGGGTGCGGGTCAAGATCGTGAAGAACAAGATGGCTCCGCCGTTCAAGAAGACCGAGCTTGAGATTATGTTCGGCAAGGGAATATCTGTATCTGCCGCTCTGATAGATGCAGCCATGGCTTTCGACATAATCCAGAAGAGCGGAAGCTGGTTCTCCTACAACGGCGAGAAGATAGGCCAAGGAAAGGAAAACACCAAGCAGTTCCTGGAGTCCAACCCGGATCTGTTTGCCGAAATCGATGCAAAAGTACGTGCAGCTTTGTTCCCAGCACCGCAAGAGAGTAAGAAAAATGAGTGATTTGACACAGGAAAATGTTACAGTTGATGAATTTGCCGATATCCGGCCTTATGAAGGAAAAGAGTTTACCGATGCCCTTGCCAGGCTTCTGGCAAACAAGAATTTAGTCACTGTATTCCGCAGGCAGGCATGGCCTGCATTCCCTGAGTTTTTTGCACCGGTGGTAGATACCCTCTGCCACTGGTATCTTAAATGGCTATTAAAGGGTGTCAAAACTTCGGACGAGCTTCATGCCCTTATTCTTGAAAGGCTGATTAGCTTTGTAGTAAAGGCTACTATGTCGGAGTTCACCTCCACCGGAAGCGAAGATCTGGAGGCGGGAAAGCATTACCTCTTTATTTCCAACCATCGGGATATAGCTATGGATCCGGTGGTGGCCGACTACATGCTTCTTAAGCGTGGATTCCCCAGTTTCCAGACTGCATTCGGAGACAACCTTCTTACAAGCCGTGAGGTTTCCGATGCCATAAGGATAAACAAAGCCTTTATTGTGCAGCGGGGCCTTGAGCCTCTGGCGCAGCTTAAGTCTTCCATGACACTTTCCAGATATATCCGGGAGACAATATACAACAAGGATTCCATCTGGATTGCCCAGCGGGAAGGTAGAGCCAAGGATGGAGATGACAAGACCAACCCGGCAATAATCAAGATGTTTGCCCTCTGCAACCGGCAGACCGGGCTTACATTCACCCAGTATATCAACAGCCTTAACATAATCCCGGTGGCTGTCTCTTACGAGTTTGACCCCTGCGACAGGCTCAAGGCCCGGGAAGCTGCCCGGCGCATGGAGAAGTCGCTTAAGAACGAGGTTTACGAGAAGCGGAAGAACGAGGACTTCATAAGCATAGTCCTGGGTATCCAGAACAAAAAGGGCCGTGTCCATGTCGCCTTTGGAAAGCCGCTTTACAGTGAAGAGTGGAAGAATGCCAAGGAAGTGGCCCAGGCTATCGACGATTTTATTCTGACCCATTACAAGCTGTGGCCATGCAACTATGTGGCATATGATATCATGCATAATTCAGATAAATATGTGAAAAACTATACCAAGGAATACAGGGACAAATTCATGGCCCGTTTCAGACGGATTCCTCAGACAACATTGCCTTATCTCCTTGGTGCCTATGCAAAGCCGGTGGAGAATGCGGAACTCTATACTGAATAAACTTATCCTGATTATATGCCTCGTCCTGATTCTTGGAAGCTGTTCCGAAAGTGCCCCTAAGATAAGCCATACCTTCTGGCAGATCAACCTTATGCACGATCAGAAGACAGGAAAGAATTCCCAGGCTCTTACTATATTTGTCATGGCATCGGATGAAGATGGCGTTGATGATATGGACAAGATGTATGTCATAAACGACGAACATCAGCTTTACTGGGAAATTTCCGGATCCAACCTCAGATTGGAAAAGTACGGAGAAAACGAGGTTTGGATGGGAAGCAATTTTATAACCATGTCCACTCCGGGGGAGAGCATTCCAAGCGGGACATACCGCATAATGCTGCTGGACTCGTCGGGAGAACGGGCAAAGTCCTCAGTTGTCATTAGCAACAACATAAAGGCTGTTCCAGAGAAATGGCCAACCCTTACTAAGATGGGAAACAGCCTTAAGGTGGATGGCAAGGCCGATTTTGTATGGGGAGTTCAGACAGATGGCACCTTCGGCGGCGAGTTCCAGGTGGATTCGGGCATAGCAAACATCGGCGGCAAGAGATTTCCCCTCTACTATCTTTACAGTTATCTGTCGGACAAGGGTTACGGCCTTATAAACGGTCCCTTCTGATAGGGCAGGACAAAAAAAAGAGCAGCTTTCAGGCTGCTCTTTTTTATCATCAGTTTAAAAACGTTCCCGTTATTTAGCTGCTTCTCTCTTTCTCATGTAGAGGAGGAATGCAATCAGGATCACCAGTCCGAAGATGATGGAAGCGAATGCATTCTTTATGAATCCAGCAAATATGTATGTGATGAATGAGATGATTGCAACAGAGATTGCATATGGCAGCTGTGTTGAAACATGGTTCACGTGGTTACACTGAGCACCGGCACTTGCCATGATTGTGGTATCGGAGATAGGTGAGCAGTGGTCGCCGCATACAGCACCAGCCATACAAGCAGAGATGGAGATGATTCGGATCGGGTCTCCTGCGTCTGGGAATGCTGCGATGCAGATAGGAATAAGAATACCGAAGGTTCCCCAGGATGTTCCTGTTGCGAATGCAAGACCGCATGCAATAAGGAAGATGATTGCAGGGAGGAAGTTCTTGAATCCTGCTGCGCTCTGTCCTACGACACCTGCTACATAGTCTGCTGCTCCCAGGCTGTCTGTCATAGCCTTAAGGGTCCATGCCAAAGAGAGGATAAGGATAGCTGGAACCATTGCCTTGAAGCCCTCTGGGATACAAGACATACACTCCTTGAAGGAGAGAACTTTTCTTGGCAGATAGAAGATCAGGGTTATGATAAGTGCTGCCATGGAACCGATTACCAGACCTACTGATGCATCGCTGTTTGCGAATGCATCGACAAAGCCGCACTTGTCCTCGCCGGTAGCGAAGAATCCGCCGGTATAGATCATGCCGAGAACACACATTACAATAAGGATTATGATTGGGAATACCAGGTCAATGACCTTGCCGTTTCCGATGGCTATGATCTGGCTGTCTGAAGATTTCTGTGTGGCTCTTTCAACAGCTGCCTCGAACTTCTTCATCGGTCCGAAGTCAAGGCTGAAGATTGAGAGGATGATCATCATGCCGATTGTGAACAGAGCATAGAAGTTATAAGGGATAGCACTGCAGAAGAGGGCGATACCGTTCTGTCCCTCAGGTGCAAATCCTGCAACTGCTGCGGCCCAGGAGCTGATAGGTGCGATGATACATATAGGAGCTGCTGTTGCATCAATAAGGTATGCCAGCTTCTCCTTGGAGATCTTATAGTTGTCTGTTACAGGTTTCATTACACTGCCCACTGTAAGACAGTTGAAGTAGTCGTCGATGAAGATCAGGATACCAAGGGCGATGGTTGCCAGCTGTGCTCCGGTTTTTGTCTTGATATGCTTCTTTGCCCAGTTTCCGAAAGCTGCGGATCCGCCTGCTTTGTTCATGAGGCAAACCATAATTCCTAAGATGACAAGGAAGATAAGGATACCAACATTCCAGCTGTCTGAAAGCTGTGATACCATTCCATCCTGCAGGACATGCTCGAAGAATACTGTGAATGATCCTCCGGCGTAGATGGCTCCACCGATAAGGATACCGATGAACAGGGAGGAATAAACTTCCTTTGTAATAAGAGCCAGGGCGATGGCAATAATCGGTGGAAGAACCGAGATAAAGCCAAAGTTCATAGTTTCCATAAATACTCCTTATTAATCGAATTATACCATAGAACAAAAAAAATGAAATAACTTTTTTTTACAATATTCATATTATTTTTTTATGTATATCTCATCGCTGTTCTCCTGACCGAAGGAGAATTTGGAAGTTGGCACCGTATGCCAGTCCACCTTGGTGTCTGTATCGGCCGATTTGCTGGAACGGCATATGGAACGGGTGGCTGTGGAGTCGGAGGAGGGGACGCAGTCCTCGGGAGCTGGCTCATCTCCTTCTGCCTTCCAGCCTCCAGCCTCTGCAATCTCATCAGCATGTAGCATGAATTTGGCACTGCCGAACCCCCGGTAGTTTTCGTCCGACTCCGATGTCCGGTTGGTGTAGAGGACTGCATCCATAAGCTCTCCATAGGGGTTGGTGTACAGTGTTATGGCGCCGTTGTTACCCGAAAGCCCGCTCCCGCCCTGCACCCAGAAGTCCCAGGCTGTATCGCTGGAATCATACCCTTTGGCCACATCCTTCCGTTCCTTCTCGTCCACCTCTGTCTCCATTCCCTGAGGCTTCAGATGGATAAGCACATAATCCCCTGCCTTCACCCGGAAGGAGGGCAGTATGAACTTGTCCTGGAACGTGGTCTTGGTTCCGCCGAAAAGTGTTATTCCAGCGGCGTTGCCTCCTTTTTTCACATACAGCTCCACAGTGTCAGGGTGTTTTCCAGATCCGTTGGTGGTGAACTCGTTTATAAGCAGGGCAGGCAGGTCTGGGTTGAAGCCGAAGAATGTCATTCCGAAAGAGGTGGAGTTGCTCTTTGAATCCTGAACTGTCCCTTTTATAAAGTACTCCTCACCAGCCTCCAGGGGCTGGGCCGGGTAGACCTCCACTGTCTGTCCATGGCACTCCACAGCCGATATCCCCACCTCAGGCACAATCATGAAGTCAGAAGAATCGGCCGATATCTCCTTGTCAAACTTAAGGGTCACCAGACTGGGAGAACAGCTGGATACCTCAGTCGCCACCGGAGGGGCTGCTGTGCCCTGGGCCGGTTTCTTTTCGGCGGGCAGCGGTGTGCATGCGCTCAACAGGGCTAAACAAACCAGCGGAATTTCAAAAAAATGTACTGTCATATTATCCTCCTGCCTTTATACACACAAAAAAATGCAATTTTGCTTGAATTTTTCTTCAAATTTTTAAAAATTTTTTTTAAATGCCGATAATATAAGTAGAAAACAAACTGGGAGCGTGCAAATGTGCGGAATTATCGGATACGTAGGTAAAAAACCATCATCAGAAGTCCTTCTGGAAGGGCTTAAGAGACTTGAATACAGAGGCTATGACTCAGCCGGAATCTGCGTCGATTCCCCCGAGGGCTTCAAAATCATCAAATCAACAGGCAAGCTCAAGAACCTCTTGGCAATTGTTCCTCCACGTCCTTTCGGTCATAACGGAATAGGTCACACCAGGTGGGCAACCCATGGCGGCGTAACCGAGGCCAATGCCCATCCGCACACAGACTGCAGCGGAAAGATTGCTGTGGTCCACAACGGAATCATCGAGAACTATGAGAAGCTCCGGGAGCTCCTTAAGGACAAGGGGCACTCCCTCAAGTCCGATACCGACACAGAAGTTGTGGCACACCTTATCGAGCAGTGCTACAAAGGGGACCTGACCAAGGCTGTCCTTGAGACATTGAGCCTTCTCAAGGGAACCTACGGACTGGTTGTAATGCATCAGGACCACCCGGACATGCTGGTGGGGGCACGGAATGGTTCTCCTCTTATCATGGGAGTAGGGGATGGCGAGATGTTCCTGGCTTCCGACGCTTCTGCCATCATCAGCTACACCAAGCAAGTTATCTATCTCCAGGACGGGGAGGTTGTCACAGTCACACCAGACAGCTTCCAGACCATGGACTTGGATGAGAATATTATTGATAAAAATATCGATATCATCGAGTGGGAGGCTGAATCCTTCGAGAAGAGCGGCTATGACCACTATATGCTCAAGGAGATCTACGAGCAGAGCGAGTCTATCGTCCGCGGTATGAAGGGAAGGCTGGACAGAGCCCATGCCACAGGACATCTGGGCGGCCTCAACATGACCACAGAAGAACTCCTGAAGGTGGAGCGGGTTGTGATTATCGCAGCTGGAACATCTTATCACGCTGGCCTTGTGGCAGCATACCTTTTGGAAAGTATGGCTGGAATTCCTGCCCATGCAGAGATTGCATCCGAGCTCCGGTACCGCAATCCGATCATCGAGAAAAACACACTGTACTTTGCAATATCACAGTCTGGCGAGACCATGGATACTCTCTACGCCATGAGGGAGCTCCAGAGGAAGGGTGCCAGAGTCCTGGGAATCTGCAACGTGGTAGGATCCACAATCGCACGGGAATCGGACGGTGGTGTCTACATCCACTCTGGTCCGGAGATCGCAGTTGCATCCACCAAGGCATTCACATCCCAGATGACAGCTATGTATATCTTTACCCTTATCATGGCACGGCTCAGGAACATGTCCTTCGAGGACGGCCTTGAGTTCATCGACGAGATGGAGGCAGTGCCTGAGAAGCTTAAGACTATCTTCAAAACCGCACCTAAGATTGAGGCTATTGCGAAGAAATACTGCCATACCGAAAGTTTCCTGTTTCTTGGCCGGGGTATAAACTATCCTGTTGCAATGGAGGGAGCCCTCAAGCTCAAGGAGATTTCCTATATCCATGCAGAAGGCTTCAGCGCGGCAGAGATCAAGCATGGTCCAATCGCCCTTATCAACGAGAAGACCCCGTCCTTGTTCCTGGTCACCGACGACCGGCTCCACGACAAGATTATATCCAACATGAAGGAAGTTAAATCCCGGGGCGGCAAGATTATCGCAGTTGCGGCAGAAGGAGACAAAGATGTGTACGGTATTGCTGATGATGTTATTGAAGTTCCGAAAA
>JAFXTY010000021.1 GCA_017535435.1 Spirochaetia bacterium
ATGAAGGCTATCCACGGTATGAACGGCTGGAACTTCTCGAATATGCTGACGATGGTATGGACGCAGAACCAGCCCGCCATAGGCATGATGAACTGGAAGATACCGTAGGAGAGAGCCATTCCTGTCATTTCTCCCCGGCTCATCTTTGGATTGACCAGACAGTTGGCAATGGAGACAGAAAAGGCATCCATGGCCAGTCCCACACCCAGGAGAACGCAGTTTATGAAAAATACAAAGTTCCAGTCCATAATAAAAAATGCCCCAGGAAGGCCTGGGGCTTGCTTGCATCAGTGTTCAATCACTTCTTGTTGATTGTTCCAAGAGCTGTATAAACGATATCTGTTGTGTTGCATCCTCTTGAAAGGTCGGAAACCGGCTTTGCGAATCCCTGGAAGATAGGGCCGTATGCCTCGAATCCGCCGAAGCGCTGCATAAGCTTGTAACCGATGTTTCCTGCGTTGATGTTAGGAAAGATCAGTGTGTTAGGGCTTCCTGCAACTGGTGAGCCTGGAGCCTTCCGTGCTGCAACTTCTGGAATGATAGCTGCATCAAGCTGGAGCTCGCCGTCGACCTTGAGGTCTGGTGCTTTCTCTTTTACGATTGCCAGAGCCTGGGTAACCTTGTCTACTGTCTCGTGGGAAGCAGATCCCTTTGAAGAGAAGGAGAGCATTGCAATCTTTGGCTCTGTGAGGAGGAATGAGCGGCATGAGTCTGCTGCTGCAAGTACAATGTCTGCCAGCTGGTTTGCGTCTGGCTCGATGATCACTGCGCAGTCTGCCAGGATGTAGGATCCCTGGTATCCCCAGTCTGTTCCCTTTTTCTCCATGATGAAGCAGGAGGAAGCAGTCTTGATTCCAGGTGCGGTCTTGATGACCTTGAGTGCGGATGAAGCTACAGCTCCGGTGGTGTTCACAGCACCTGCAACCATTGCATCGCAGTCGCCTTTTCTAACCATCATTGCGCCCCAGTAAAGTGGGTTCATCATCTCTTTGCGGGCCTGATCCTCGGTCATTCCCTTGGCTTTTCTAAGCTCATAATATTCGTTTGCATAAGCGTCGATGTTTGCAGACTTGGTCGGGTCAACCACTTTGATTCTGCCGTCAATCTTAACATTCTCTGCTTTTGCTGCGCTCAGGACAGCTCCCTCGTCACCTACCAGCCAAACCTCTGCTACAAGGCCTTCGTCTGCAAGAATCTTTGCAGCGTTGATGACTCTTTTGTCAGTTCCTTCTGGAAGGACCAGCTTCTTCTGGTTTTTGAGGGCTTCAGCCTTCATTCTCTCTATAAATCCCATTTTTTTGCTCCTTTTTCGCAAATTTACCTGAATTTACTTTATATGAAAAATGTGTAAAGTTTCAACCACTTGGACGCTTTTTTTCTTATTGCATATATTTTTATTGCATATTAGTATTGTAGCAGGAGATTAATATGGTTGATGTGAGAATTAAGAATGTTGAGGAATCGGATGCCGATACCCTCCTCTCCGAGGATATGAGCTTCCAGGGCACTATGTCCCTTTCCCGTCCTGCCATGATCAAAGGTCAGGTGACAGGAAAAATAGAGTCTGACAGCAACGTATTCATAGAGAAAGAGGCTGATGTGAAGGCCGATATCAAGGCTGATGAGCTTTCGGTGAAGGGAAATCTTGCCGGCTCTGTACAGGCTTCTGTGATTGAGCTGGGCTCCACTGCAGTGTTCAGCGGTGATATCAAGGCCCAGAGTCTGGCTATGGAGAGCGGATGTACATTCAGCGGAAGTTCCCAGATCGGCCATGCTTCAAAGGCTGAACAGGAGGCTCCCGCAGAAGAAGCACCTGCCCAGAGTGAAGAGTGATACGATAGTGAAGAAATCTGTTTCTGTTATCCTGCTTTTATTCCTCGCTTTCACCCTCTGTGCCCAGACCAAGCCCGATGCGGCCAAGGAATACAAGGCCAAAAACTACGGTTCTGCTGTGGATATATGCCTTGCAGAGATTAAGGCTGGCAAGTCTACAGCAGACACCTATGCAATCCTTATGTGGAGCCTGAACCGGCAGAAGCGGTACAAGGAGGCCATTGCCCATGGTACACAGGGCGCGAAGAAGTTCAAGGACATGCGGATTGTGGAGGCCTTGGGTGTAGCATACTACTACACAGGAAACTATGACCGGGCCCTGGATAATTTCAAGGCCTATGTGGCAGCCCTGCCGGAAGGTTCCTTCATTGATGATGTGTACTTTTTCATGGGGGAGATATACATCCACAAGGGTGAATTCCAAAATGCAGATATAGCCCTGACTACAGCTGTGCACCATTATCCCAAGTCAGCCTTGTGGTGGGCCCGGCTGGGTTATGCCCGGGAACAGGCCGGCTCTTATGAAGCGGCTCTTGGAGCCTACGATCAGGCTCTTTCAATAAATAAAAACAATGCAGAGGCAAAAACAGGGCACGACCGGATGACTGCCAAGCTGAAATCCTGACGACCATGGACAGACCATTTTCAATTTCTATTTATACCCTTGGCTGCCGCCTGAATCAGGTGGAGAGTGAGGCTGTCTCCAGCGCCTTCCTTAAAGCCGGCTTTTCACTGGCTGAAGCGGGGAGTGTTCCCGATATCTTTGTGATAAACACCTGCACAGTCACATCCAAGAGCGAGCAGAAGGCCCGGCGTGTGATCCGCAAGGCAAGCTCCGAGAACCCTGATTCCTTAGTGGTGGTGACAGGCTGCTATGCCCAGCTGAATGGTCCCGATATAGAGAAGCTTGGTTCCAATATTCTGGTTATAGGGCAGGCTGAGAAGAGCCGCATTATGGAGTTCCCGGCCTACATACAGGAGACCGATGCAAAATGCGGGGCTTCTCTTAAAGAGTATCTTCAGTTCCGTCTTGGAAAATCTCCCATGACTACCACCAAGTTTGATTTCCTGCCCGACATCTTCAGCTTTCATACCCGGGCCTCTCTGAAGGTGCAGGATGGGTGCAACAACTTCTGTGCCTACTGCCGGATTCCCTTTGCCCGGGGCCGGAGCGAGAGCATGGACTTTGACAGGGCGGTGGAGACTGCGGTGGCTATAGAGAAGAACGGCTATAAGGAGCTGGTTCTCACCGGTGTGAATATCACCGCCTATGAGAGCGGCGGCAGGAGGCTCCGGCAGCTTATAGAGACCATACTGGAGCGCACCTCCGATATCCGTATCCGCCTTTCTTCTTTAGGACCCTATGACGACCTTGATAACTTTGCATTCTTCACCTCCCAGCCCAGGATCTGCCCCCACTTCCATCTGTCGGTGCAGTCGGGCAGCGACAACGTGCTTTCGGCCATGGGACGGAAGTATCCGGCCAGCCGGCTCAAGGAGATAACTGACATACTCAAGGCCAGCGGACGTGACCCCTTTATCTCCGGAGATGTGATTACCGGGTTCCCGGGAGAGAGGGACCAGGATTTCGAAGATTCCTACAATTTGGTCCGGGACTGCGGCTTTGCCATGTGCCATGTTTTCCCCTATTCGCCCAGGCCCGAGACCAGGGCTTACAGAATGAAGGACAGAGTACCGGAGCGAATCTCCCGGCAGCGTGCCGAGAGGTTGGGCAATCTGGCTGAGGAGCTTTATCTGACATACATAGCCCGGCAGAAAGGGCGGCATGAGCAGGTCATAATAGAGGAAGAGGTTGTGGCTGGCGGCAAGAAGTATTACGCCGGGCTCTCCTCCAACTACCTGAAGGTGCTGATTGAGAGCCGGACCGAGCTTAAGCCCGGCACGCTGTGTGATGTGTGGCTTTCTTATCAGCTTCTTCCACCAGATGGTGCTGCCACTGTATTAGGTAGCGCTCATCCTCTGGATTAGAGCTTTCAATATCAGCAAGAATTCGGAATACAGGCTCGGTACCGCTGCCCCTCATCCAGATGAAGGCAATATCTTTTCCTTCTTTATCCGAGAACAGAATCTTAAGGCCACCTTTCACTCCGGCTTTCCGTGCCTCGGCGCCGACACCCTCATAGGATTCAGTGCCAATAGTATTGATTTCCCGCCAGCTGGTTATGCCGAACTTCTCAGCCAGCTCAGTTTTCTTCGCTTCCCACTCTTTCTGGAACACATCTTCGTAGCACAGCTTAAGGATACCATGGTCGGTGCAGCTTATCTTCATCTTGGCCAGAGCATCATCGGTGGAGGTGGTCTTGAACTGAGGCAGTTCCTCAATCATCTCTTCCCAGTTCTTGCCGGTTAGGGATGCATATTTGATTATGCTGATTATTGTGTTCAGAGGATCCCGTACTGTGGCTGGGTGGGTTATGTTTCCGCCGTTGGAGCCTTCTCCAAGGAAGCGCACTGTATAGCCCTGCCGTCGGAGCTTGGCTGCCAGGTTCACCACATTGGCTTCACCCACCTCGGCCCGGAATACCTCCACGCCGAACTGCCGGGCGATCCGCTCTATGCGCAGGGAAGTGGGGCAATTCACCGCCACCGCAGTCCGGCCCGGGGCAATCTGGCCGCTCTTCTGCATAAAAGTAAGCTCTGCAGTGCAGGCCAAGGCAAACACAGTCTGGGCATCGGGTATCATGGCTTTCCCGTTTTTATCGATAAGAACCAGATTGCCCCGGTCGCCGTCGTTGTCCGGTACGTAGCCTATGGTAAAGCGCTTATCCTGAGCATGGAGCTTTTCCAAGTGGCCGGCGGCGTAGGTGAGGTTCTTTCCTTCCGGCAATATTCCATGGGCTATTTCCCCGGCAGTATCGTTTATAAAGCTGTATTTAATTCCCAGGGTGTCGAAGAACTGCTTGTCTATGGAAAGGCACCGGGCACTGCCGTTCATATCGGCCACCACTGCCGGCTTGTCTGCTTTCTTGAAGGCCTCCAGCTCCTCCTGGGTTGCAAAGGCAGTGGCCAGGTTGAACTTGAGATATGCATCCAGCGCCTTTTCTTTGTAGAACTCTGATGCGGGCAGAGGGGTGCTTTCATTGTTGTTCAATAATTGAACAAGTGTCTGGTAGTTGGATTTATCCTCCATAAAGGCTTTGAACCGGGCTATGATGTCTGCCGCATCAGAGCCGCCCAGCACAGCGCCGTCCCCGAGGCCGAACTTGACCCCGTTGTGGCCTGCCGGATTGTGGCTGGCAGAGATGTAGATGAAGCCGTCCATTTCTTCAGTGTTCTTCACATAAGCCATGATCTCGGGGGCGGCGGCGATAGCCAGGTAGCGTATCTCCAGCCCCAGCTGCTGGGCGGTGGTTGCCACTATCCTGCATATAGCCTCGCCGGTCGGTCGGGCATCTCTTGCTATAGCCACACTCTTGCACCCTTTGGAAAGGGCCCACTTGGAGAATATATATCCGATACCGGCGGCGATAATGCTGTCAGCCTCGGAAAGCTCTTTATTCATGCTGTTCTCATCCCCATCGGCAGCAAACACCTTGCGCCATCCCGATGCAGAGATGATCATCTTCTTAAACGAACTGTAAACATCATCAAAAAGTGTATCCATATCAATATCCTTATAACATTCCAGAAGACGGTTGTCGATAGTCTCTATTATCTTGCCGGGCTTGAAACTGATCCGCTCGGATGTGATGGAGTCAAAGTAGTAGAACATGCTTTTCACAAGCTCCCCCGCCTTGCCTGGAACAGGCAGATTGCGGCTTATGATCAATTTAGAGATGAGCACCATATCCCACAGTATAAGACCTTTCCTCAATCCTATTCCCAGTGCAGTTGCGGTGATAGGGAAACTGCCGATTCTGAAAAGAACCTTGCCCACCGGGTTCAGCAGGTTGAAGAAGATGATGCAGACTGTGATGATAAGCGGGGTAAGAAGCCTGATCTTTCCATCCTTTCTGTAAACAAGAATTGCGAAAGTGGCAGTTAAGGCTATGATTACGGCCAGTTCCTTAAGCATGAAGCCCCCTGAACCACTTGGACCTCTCTATGAACATCTGGGTGAAGATGCCCAGAACCAGTCCAGTAGCAGCGCCCGAGATCAGCAGTATGGGCGCAATATACCTGGTGGCATTCCCGAACAGCACAAAGTATGCCACAACCAGCTGTGCAATGTTGTTGGCGGCCGCCCCTGCCAGACTGAGCCCGATGCATGAGACACGGTTCTTAAGCCACATGTGCACCCCAAGCATGGTCAGGCCCGAGGCCAGGGAACCAGCTGCGGAGAACAGGAAGATATACGAGAACAAAGTCCCTGTGATTAGGGCCTGTCCAATGATTTTGAGCAGTATCAGCTTATAGATATCCCGGGTGGGCAGAACAAAAAGGGCCACAATCACCGGCAGGTTGGCCAACCCCAGCCTAAGGAATGGGAGAGGCTTTGGTATTGCATACTCCACAGCCGCAAGGAAAAGGCACAGAGCGGCCAGGAAGGGAAGGAGCTTCTTATCAGTTGTCTGTATCACTCTTTCCTCCTTCCACTGTCACTATTATCCGGTTGGGCAGACATGCCAGGAAATCTCCGTCCTCCCTTGCCTGTCCCATGTGGATGCATATCTTGTCCCTGCAGGGGGATTCAACAAACTCGATGCAGCCGTCGTGGATGATCAGATGGGCTTTGTCCAGCTCTCCAGTAAACTCAAGTTCCCGGGGCTGATTAAGAGGGTAGATATACTCTGTGTCCTTCACCTTTATCACTGCCTTTGCCACCGGATCCTTGTTCCCTTTCAGAGCCAGAAGCGACAGAGCTATCAGGATGACAGAGATTGCGAGGAACAGAAAATCGGCAGGTTTAAAGGAGAGCTTCATCAGTCAGAGTATACCATAGGAAAAACAATAAAAAAAGTCCTCCCGGAGGAGGACCTTGAAGCTGTCACAGGGACAGATTATTTTGTGGTGAGAGCCAATGTCTCCCGTGCGATTGCAAGCTCCTCGTTGGTAGGAATAAGCATAACCTTGACCTTGGAGTCGTCAGCAGAGATAACTCTTTCCTCGCCCCGTACATTGTTGCGCTCGTCATCAATCTTGACACCCAGGTAACCCAGGTAGTCGCAGATTCTCTTTCTGCAGTTCTTGTCGTTCTCGCCGACACCTGCTGTGAAGCAGATAGCGTCAACGCCGTTCATTGCAGCTGTGTATGCTCCGATGTATTTTGCAATTCTGTAGTCGTATGCATCAAGTCCAACCTGAGCCCGCTTGTTGCCTTCTGCTGCAGCCTTTCCTACATCCCGGAAGTCGGAGGATACACCGGACATTCCCAGGATACCGGACTTCTTGTTGAGGATGTTCAGCATCTGATTCACATCGATCTTCTCGTGGTTGCAGATGAACTGAAGGATTGTAGGGTCAACGTCGCCGGACCGTGTTCCCATGATGACGCCCTCAAGTGGAGCAAGACCCATGGATGTGTCCACACACTTTCCGCCGATGGATGCAGATACAGAAGCTCCGTTTCCAAGGTGGCATACGATGACTTTTGCATCTTTCTTCAGCTTTCCGAACTTGATAGCCTCCCGGCTTACAAACATATGGCTTGTTCCGTGGAATCCGTAGCGGCGTACCTTGTATTTCTCATAGTACTCGTAAGGAATAGCATAGAGGTAAGCTTTCTCCTCCATTCCCATACCGAAGGATGTATCAAATACAGCTACGTTCTTCTTGCCAGGCATTGCAGCTTCGCAGGCCTCGATTCCCATAAGGTTTGCAGGGTTGTGGAGAGGTCCCAGGTCGAAACACTCCCGGATAACTTTCTTGACATCGTCATTTACAACGATTGACTGTGTGTATGTGTTTCCACCGTGCAGGACTCTGTGGCCTACTGCTGTGATCTCGTCGGTTGACTTGATTACACCGTACTTTGCGTCGGTGAGGGCTACCATAACCAGCTCGATAGCTTCCTTATGTGTAGGCATTGCTTTCTCTACAACATAATTGTCCTTTCCAGGCACCTTGTGGGTAAGCATTGATCCGTCGATTCCGATTCTCTCGCAGAGACCTTTTGCCAGTACACTCTCGTTCTCCATGTCGATAAGCTGATACTTAAGGGAGCTGGAGCCGCAGTTGATAACAAGAATTTTCATTATTCCTCCAAACATAGCCATGTGGCTTATTAAGTTTTCTGATTTTCTTCAATAATAGCGATTTACGAATGGTTGTTCAAGACGGGGGAGGGTGTGCCTTGACTTTGGTCTCCGCACATTTTAAGATTTAAATATGAGGCGCTTTTCATTCGGTATAATCCTTATTATCCTCTCTGTGCTGTTCCTGACTGGCTGTCCTTTTGCGAAGCCGGACCAGCGCATTGTGCTGTGGACCGATCGGCCGGAGTTCGCAGCCTATGCCCAGGCTTTCAACAGCGCCCAGAAAGAGTATGTGGTGGAGGTGGTGTACAAGGATTCTCCGGCATCAGCTTTGAAAGGGAAGAAGGTTGGCCGCTGGGATGTGGCTATCGGTCCTTTCCTTAACTCTGTCTCACTCAATGACACATTTATGCCTTTGGAAAGCCTTTTCTCGGACGGCACTGTAAGCAAACCCCGTTTTTATCAGAAAGCCCTGGAAAAGGGGATTGCGGGCGGTCATCAGCTGCTTCTGCCATTCTCCTTCAATGTGCCTGTCTTCATATTCCAGGGGGGCAGAATCAAGCAGGAATTCGATTCCTTTGCCCTTACGCCTGACAATTTCTCGGCCATCTGTCTCGACTTCAACAATGCAAAATCACGGCATGCAAAAAGTGCTTTCTCCCCTCTGTGGAATCCCGAGTCTCTGTTCTTCTTTTCTATTCTTTCCCCGGGACTCTGCAGCCAGTTTGAGACAGGCTCCGAAGTGCGGCAGCAGGATGTGGAGAATGGAATATCCTATGTGCGTAAGCTGATTGAGGACTTGGACGGCGGCATCTCGGCAGAGGCAAGTTTCCGGGAAAAATATCTCTATAAAAATCCCCTTGAGCTTCTTGATTCCAGCCATATCTTCTTCTGGTATTCGGACGTGGGCAGCTTTTACACATTGCCTGCAGACCGGCGCCAGAACCTAGATTTCCGCTATTATCTGAACGGTGGGGGAAAGGTTGCGGCCTGCGAGGATATGCTGTGGCTGGGGATTCCTAAGAAGGGCGGGAACACTATGGGTGCAGTTGCTTTTATCAAATGGCTGTTCAACCCGGAAGTTCAGCAGGATCTGATTCTGAGGGCCCGGGAGATGGATATCCGCTCCTTCGGTCTAGCCGGCGGTTTCTCTGCCATGCGGACTGTAAACGAAGATGCCCTGCCGCAGCTTTATCCTTTCGTAACCACCTTTATCCCCCAGGATGATTATCTTGCTTTCCCCGACCCCTGTCCCACAGACTGGTACACCTTCAAGGATGGGGCTCTTCTACCTTATCTTTTGCAGGAATGCAGCTCTGATGAAACCTCCCGGAAGCTTTGGGAAGTTGCAGAGAGCTGGCGCCGGATGAACGCCAGACAATAATGCCCCTTTCCTTCCTCTAAATATTATGATATAATCTATTAAATTTTTATTTTAAAGGAATTTAAGATGAAGTCGGATAAACGGTACGGAATTGCGGTTCTGGGCTGCGGCACTGTCGGTGGCGGCACAGCTAAGATTCTGGTTGAAGATAATGATTTTTTGAAAAAGAGGACAAACCTTCCACTGTTTCTCAAATATATTGTGGATGTAAAGTTTGACCACGCCAAGGCACTTGGTCTGCCGGAGAATCTGTACGAAAAAGATTTCGACAAGGTTCTCAAGGATCCTGAGATCGGTGTTGTGGTTGAGCTGATTGGCGGCACCACACTGGCCAAAGAGTTCATCATCAAGGCTCTTAAGGCTGGAAAGAATGTGGTTACAGCCAACAAGGCCCTCCTTGCTCACTATGGCCGGGAGCTGTTTGCAGAAGCCCGGAAGAACGGTGTTGTAATAGGCTTTGAGGCCAGCTGCGGCGGCGGTATCCCTATTATCCGTGCTCTTTACGATGGTCTTTTGGCCAACCGGAACGAGGCTCTGTTTGGAATTGTGAATGGTACCTGCAACTATATCCTTACCCAGATGACACAGAATGGCAAAACCTATGCCGAGGCCCTTGCAGAGGCACAGCGTGATGGTCTTGCAGAGGCAAATCCTACCCTGGATGTATCGGGCCTCGATTCTGCCCACAAGCTGGTGATCATGAGCTCCCTTGCTTTCGGAAAATATGTGAGCCTTCAGTCCACTCCTGTAATCGGTATCGACACTCTGGATCTTGCAGATGTTCTGGCAGGTCAGGAGCTGGGTTACACCATCAAGCTCATAGCCATGGCTAAAAAATATCCGGACGGAAGGATCTCCACCATCGTGTGCCCGGCTTTCATCGACAAGAAACATCCACTGGCCTGGGTTTCCGGCGCATTCAACGCAGTAAGCGTATATGGCCACGCTGTGGGCCACACCATGTACTACGGCCGTGGAGCAGGGGCTTCTCCTACAGCTTCTGCTGTGACATCAGACGTCATCTCCATCCTTTCCGGCGCAGCCGAAAAGTTCTTCAATACCTATCCGATCTGGCTGGACAACCTGCCTGATGCAGATATGCTCCCTTACGGACTTTCCGAGGAGAAGTTCTATATCCGGTTCAATGTGCTGGACAAGCCTGGTGTTCTGGCAAAGGTTACAGCAATCTTTGCAAAGCACAATATCAGCATCGCAAGTGTAGTGCAGAAGAACGAGAAGAAGGAGGAGCACTCCATTCCAATCGTGATCATAACTCACTATGCACTGGAGGGAGATATTGCTGATGCTCTCAAGGAGATCAGCTTCCTGGACGAACTGAGCGGGAATACAGTTTGTATCCGCATAATGGAAGAACATAAAGAAAAATTTTAAAACAAGGTGGGTTAAATGACAGTTACCCAGCGTATAAAAGAAATCTGTTACAAGTACCCGGAGCGTCCTGCGCTTCAGGTGAAGGACAGCAATGGGGTTTTCCAACCCTATCTGTATAAGACTTTTTACAAGGATGTCTCTGCGGTCGGAGCAGCTCTTGCCTCCGGCCTGGTCAGTCGTGGCGACCATATCGGCATAATATCTGACAACCGCAAGGAATGGATAATCACAGACCTGGCCATAATGGGCATAGGTGCGGCTGATGTTCCCCGGGGCTCTGATTCCACCGAGGCCGAGATAATCCATATACTTTCACACAGCGAAGCCAAGATGGTGTTTATGGAGACCTTCCGCAAGGCAGCCATGCTGCTGGAGGACAAGGATCAGCTTCCCCTTTTGGAGAGCATAGTCATATTCAATCCCATCACAGATGAGGAGTTTGAGACACTTTCCAGCTATGATATAAAAGTTTACCGCTTTGAGGAGCTGCTCAAGAAAGGAAGGGAAATCCTTGCATCTGATCCGGAGGCTTTTGAGAAGGAGCTGGCAAAAGGTCAGCTTTCTGACCTGGCCACCATCATCTATACTTCCGGTACTACAGGAGTTCCGAAAGGTGTAATGCTGAATCACGAGAGCTTCGTTTTCCAGATTGACCGGATCCTGGGAAAATATCTGATAGTCAAACCGGGACATACACTTCTTTCCATGCTCCCTATCTGGCATGCTTTTGAGCGTACTGTTGAATACATTGTATTCTTTGTGGGGGCCAATGTAGCTTATTCACAGCCTATAGGCGCAGTGCTCATGAACGATATCCAGAAGACCAGGGCCCAGTGGCTCTCATCTGTACCACGGGTCTGGGACGGTATCCGGAGCGCTGTCATCCGTGCCATCAACAAGTCTGGTAAATTCAAGAGGATTATGTTCTCTGTGGCCCTTGAGGTGGGAATCATGTATCAGAAGTCCCTCTCATGTCTGCTTGGAACTATGCCTCAGTATACCGAAAGCAAGAATATCTTGGATATTATCATTGGACTTTTAGGTCTGCCTGTTCTGTTCCCCCTCTATATTTTAAGCAACATCTTTGTGTTCCGCCGTTTCAAGAAGTTCCTGGGGGGACGCTTTGTGGCAGGTATTTCTGGCGGCGGAAGCCTCTCCAGCGCAACACGCCGTTTCTTCAAGGGAATGGATATCAAGGTTCTGGAAGGCTATGGACTTACCGAGGCTGGTCCTATCCTTTCTGTATGCAAGCAGAAGCGGCCGGTGTATGGTACAGTGGGTCCGATTCTCCCGGATGTCAAATTCAAGATTGTGGGACCTAATAACGAGGAGATCACAGCTCCTGGAACCAAGGGTGTTCTGTGGGTAAAGAGCCCCCAGATAATGCTGGGCTACTACAAGCAGGAGGAAGCCACTGGCAAGGTGCTTAAGGATGGCTGGCTTGATACCGGCGACATTGTGGTTTCCACACTGCATCACGAGATAAGGATTGTGGGCCGGGCAAAGGAGACTATTGTGCTCCGGGGTGGCGAGAACATTGAGCCTGTTCCTATTGAGAATGCCTGCATGCAGTCTGAATATGTGGACCAGATTGTAGTGCTTGGACAGGACCAGAAGTTCATTGCGGCACTGATTGTTCCGAATTTCAAGAACATAGAGGAGAAATCCAAGGAGATGGGAATCTCCTACATGGATATGGAGGACCTTCTGGCGAACCCCCAGGTCTACAGCATGGTTTATTCCAACATCAACGATATAGTAAGCGCCAAGAACGGATTCAAGAACTATGAGAAGATATTCCGTATCTGCTTGCTTTCAAAACCGTTCACAGTGGGTGATGAACTTACCAACACCATGAAAGTGAAGCGGGATGTGGTGAACCGGAAATATAGGTCCCAGATTGCAAAGCTCTTTAAATGATGATTGATGCTGTTCTTCTGACCTATTCTGTTTTCATGATAATTGTCCACCTGGTGATTGTCTGTGGAATAGTGCGTGCCTGCCATATTTCGAAAAAGCAGAGGCAGATAGAGCAGAAAGAACAGTTCAAAGTTTCCATAATTGTTCCGGCCAAGGACGAAGAAGAGAATCTTCCAGCCCTGTTCACCAGTCTTGAGAAGGTGATGACTCCAGATGTGCAGGTTATTCTGGCGGACGACCGTTCTGCTGACAGGACACAGAGCCTTATGGAAGAGTTTGCAGCAAGGCACAGCAATGTGAAGGTGATAAAGAATACAGAGCCGCCTAAGCAGGGTATGAATCCTAAGCACAGCATGCTGGCTATTGCATCTAAGTATGCAGATGGAGATATCCTTATGTTCACCGATGCCGACTGCACAGTGCCTGAAGATTGGGTGGGACAGGTGTGCCGCTATTTCCAGGACCCCAAG
>JAFXTY010000022.1 GCA_017535435.1 Spirochaetia bacterium
ATATATGAGCCGTAGTAGGCAAGGATCATAGCAAGGGATGCGGCACCGCATTCCAGCTCTTCCATCTGAAGGACAGTGGAATTTCGGACCCTCTTATTTTTACTCATCTTCTATTCCCCTATTCCGAACACTTTTTTCTTCACTAGAGGAACTATCATCTCAATAGGCCGCTGGGAACGGACAATAACAAATCCTGTTGTGGGGATACCTGGAGTCAGGGTATCATTAGGTCCTCTGGAGGATGACCAGTGGAATCCTGTCTCGGTAGTAGGGTCTGTAACCATGCTTATTTTTACCTCTATAGGAGGATCTGCCGCAAATCCCTGGGCCAGTGCCGGGTTCTGCATAACAGTCTGGAGGTACTGGGGGCTTACAGGGAAATCTGATACACTGGTGACAATACCCTGAATATAACCATATTCCTCCTGCTTTATGGTAGAAGGAATCACCGCTATATTCATGCCCCGCTTAATGCGCTTTCCATCCTTGACCGGGAAATACATTACAGCCTGGAGTGTACCTCCGTCACTTGAGAGAGGCTCTACAATTGCGACAGTCGATCCCGGGGCCACATAGGAACCGCGGGCAACAGAAATCTCATATATTTTGCCAGATACCGGTGATACAATCTTAGTGGCAATCTGATAATTCTTCCGTTCTATCTCCAGCTGCTTCTTAGCTTCGGCAATCTGATGCTGAAGGTTCATCTTCTCCTGTTTTGACTCTGTTGATGTCCTGACCCGGTTGACCCCGGCATTCAGCAGCTGCTGCTCAGCAGACTGCTTCTGCATCTCCATGGAGAGAACTTCCTTATGGGCCTCCAAATACTCCATCTCGGTTATAAGGCCATCATCAAAAAGCTCCTTCATATTCTTCTCTTTCCGTTTCGCAGTCTCTATCTGCCTGGAAACATTTTCTATCTGGGAGCGGAAGTCACTCTCGCTTTTTGCCAGCATATCGTCGGTCATATCAGCCTGGCGGTTGATCAGCGGTGTGGTTGTATCATAAGTCTGCTGCAGGTTGCTGAGTCTCTGGGTTGCAATCTGAATATTTTCCAAAAGGTCTTCCCGCTCAATCCGGGCAATAACCTGTCCTTTATGTACATCCTGGCCATTGCTGAGGAATACATTCCTTATTGTTCCCCCATAGTTATAGGTGACACTCATGAGCTCGGAGGAATTAATAAGAAGACCGGAGCCGTTAACTTTCTCGGGAATCCGGCCGAATATGCCCCAGATTATTGCGGCAACCAGGAGGACCCCAAGAGCCACCAGACTTATCCAGCCATGATGGTTGATTACTGTGATGGCCTGATCAAGCTGTTCTGGTGAAGAGACATGTTCAGGTTCGTTAGTATATACATCATTTTCAGCCATAAAATTATTATAAATATATAAAGGGACTATTTGTCAATATGGTTATGAGCATCCCTGTCCACTGCCAGGGTCAGATATTCAGAGCCTATCTTTAAAATCAGATTTTTTTCCACCAGCCAAGCCAAAGATTCCATAATCTCACTTTCATCAAATTGTCCTGACAGCTCCTTTATCAGGGCTCTTTCCTCGATTACATCACGACAACTTCGGCACAGCTGGGCTTTTGCCCCTGTCAGATGGTAAATAGCCTGTTTGGAAATGACACGTGTATCCAGTATTTTCACCATTTCCCCTTTGTCTTTAAGAAGCAGAAGCTGGGGTGTGCTGCGCCAGGTCTCGGTCAGTTCATAGAGTTTCTCGTAGGCGGGGCCTATCTGACGGTAATCGTAATAGCGGGCCAGTTCCTGGGGATCCTTGGGGACGAACAGAAGGGCTGCACGCTGTATGAAATCCCGGTCTGGATAGATAAAATCATAGCCCATATCGGTTCTGAGCTCAGGAACTGCCCCACCCTGGTGCTCCGTATAATAGCTGTCCCGGAGGAACATGACATGAGCCACCGTTCCAGGGCCCTGGAGATGCATGATCTTAGGAATAACCTCATTGACCTCCTGGTACATCGCTTCAGTCTCCCCGGGGGTTCCAACCAGAACATACCACATCAGGCGCACTCCATGGGCAAAACAGTGTTTCATGAGCTGCACCTGCCGGATGGCGGAAGCTCCCTTGCCCATCAGTTTCAGGATATTATCGGAGAAGCTCTCTATACCGGCCTGCACCCAGAAAAAACCGGCCCTGGTCAGGTTCACCAGCTCAGATTCGGACAGGTTGGACTTAACCTCGCAGAAAATCCTCAACTTGTTCTTCCGATAGGACTCCCGCTTCATAAGCTCATCCGGCAGGAGGCGCTGGTGGGTAAGGCTGAGCACATTGTCGGTAAGGTAGCACTGAGCATGGGGATACTTTTCTGCCAGCTCCTCAAGTTCATCAGCAAACCGCACCACCGACTTTTCTCTGTACACATGGGCCGTCTTTCCATTGAGAGCGCAGAAAAGGCAGGGCTTATGGGCAGCCCACCAGCACCCCCGGGAGCCTTCTGCATTCAGCACATATTCTTTCCCGAACTCCGGGAAAAGAAGAAAACGTTCCCTGTAATAATCGCTGAAATCTGGAACCGGCAGCTTATCAAGATCTGCAGTCAGCTCTGCCGGCTCTGCACTCCATTTTGTGCGGGACAGAACTCCCGGAGGCAGCTTGCAGTCTGGAATCCTTCCATCCTCAAGAAGGTGTCTGCAGACCTCCGCAAATGTGTTATCTCCTTCTCCTGTAAAGATATAATCAAAGGCACCAACATGTTCTATAAGGGCACTTCCTCCACTGCCATGGCAGTTTGGTCCCCCTGCAAGAATCAGCGGAGCATCTTTCTCTTTCTTAAGCCGCTTTGCCAGGGCAATTATGGCATTCTGCTGCTGGAACATGGAGATAAAAGATACTATCTTGGGCTTCTTCTCCATAATCCGCTTTGCCGCCTCTTCCAGGTAATCCTGGGCCTCCCTGAACAGGGCAAGAGTCTCCAGAGTCTCCTGCTGCTGAGCCCCCTCAAACACTTTACCAGGAAGATGTGTCTGCTTCATCCATGCAATATATTCATCAAAAGAGCGGAGAGTCCTGCCATGAGCCGCTGCGGCAAAGATGGTCTCGCAGGCAAAATAGTCGTGTCCGTAACCTATGGTGCATACCTGCATTATTCTCCGGTAGTTCGAACGCAGCTGGATATGCCGGCCTTTGTCAGCATTGCCTTGAACATTGCATATGTCATGCAGGGCATATACTCGTCGCAGAAAGGCATTGCAACTAAAACTACATCTGTATTCTTCATGACATCTCCCGCAAAGCTCTGAGCTCAAATGACATGACAACTGCGGCAATACAGAATGAGATGATGTCAGAGAGAGGCAGGGCGGAATAGACGCCATGCACACCCCAGAACAGGGGCAGGATATATAGCAGCGGAATAAGGATGAGGAACTGTCTTGAAAGGCTCAGGAAGGTGCTCTGCAGCGGTTTCCCCACAGCCTGGAAATAGTTGGAGGTGATGACCTGGAAACCGATGATAGGCATCAAAGCAGAGCAGATACGCAGAGCCTGGGAGCCCAGCAGTATAAGCTCCGGGTTGTCGTTGTTGAAAAAGCGGACAAACACACCTGGAATAAGTTCTATCAGAAGCCATCCTGTAGTGACGAATATAGTTGCATACTTTACTGCAAGCCAGTAAGCAGTGCGCACCCTGTCATATTTCTTGGCCCCGAAGTTGAAGCCGATGATAGGCTGGGCTCCCTGGTTGATTCCCTGGAGCGGCATCATGATCACAATTATGACGCTGTAGACAATACCCATGACAGCCACAGCCATATCGCCGCCGTAGCGCAGCAGCTGACGGTTGAGTATCAGATTCATCACATTCATGGCCATCTGCATGGAGAAAGGGGCAAAACCGATGGCAAGCATACGGAGCACCAGGATCCATTCCAGCTTCATAGCCCTGACCTTGAACCGCAGCGGAGTAAGTCTCGAGTTGAAGTAACTCATCACCCAGATGAATGAAACAAACTGGGAGATGACTGTAGCCCATGCCGCACCCTCGATACCCCAATGGAACACAAAGATGAATATAGGATCCAGGATAGTATTCAGCAGAGCACCCAAAAGCTGGGTGAACATGGAGGTGCGGGGATGCCCGTCGGAG
>JAFXTY010000001.1 GCA_017535435.1 Spirochaetia bacterium
CCGCATCGAGGCGGTTGACATAGTCCGCTAGCAGATACAGCTTCTGCTTACTGCGGGGGCTGTGCTGGTTGACGGGCTTGCCGGTGATCTGCACCTGATAGAGAGAGCTGCGCTCCTCCATGTACCGGCTGAGTGTCTTGACGAATCCTGCAACCCAGCGGATGAAGGTGGCGAAATTGGCCGGCTGGAAAATGGTGGAGCTGGTAAGGCTCTGGCCGGTGGCGGCGTTGTAGGCAGTGATCAGGTAGATCACATGGCCGGCACCGAGATCGGTTTTTGCTCCGATAAAGTTGGCCAGGGCAGCCCGGGCGCAAGTCTCACGAGCCTGAGCCATGCGGCTGGACATATTGGTCATGATCATGCTGGTAAAGCGCATCAGCTCCTCAGGATCATGGAAGGCCACATCGAGCTGATCACGGAACAGGGTGATGTGGTCCTGCCAGACGTTCTGGCCATAGAAGTTGAGCTGCACCGGATTGGGCTTCTTGATGGTGTACATATCCACCGAGTCACCATTGTCCAGGAAGTCATTGGCAGCCTCATAGAAACGCTGGTCCGTCTCAAAGTCGTTGTCGGCCAGCTTCAGCTTCCGGACATGGTTGCCCCAGCGCTGAGTGTCGGCCCGGAGGCCACGGAAGCGCTCCGAGTAAGGACGGATCGAAAAGATCGTCCGGCCCAGCACCTGAGAGATGGCGTTCAGAAGGGGATCAAATCCCGCCTCCAGCGCCGTGGTACCCACGCTCACGAATTCGTCCAGGCTGGTGGGCGTGATCACAGCCTGCCCGGTGGCCTGCTGTACGATGCTGGTCAGCAAAGTGGCAGCATCGGCAAATCCGGGATTAAGGTCATTCAGTCCCATGATAGTTTCCTCCTATCGAATAAATTTACCCGGTAGTCCCGAGAGGACATCTTTGGAAATCGGCTTGAAAGTCAGGCCGGCAGGGAGCTGGTCCCCGATGGCGATCACTCTGATCGGCCGGGAGAGGTGGAGCAGCTCCTCCTCCGAACGGACTCGGCCCTGCGCCTGGTCCATCAGGGAGTTGAGAAGGGATGCACCTGAATGGAAAAACCGGCGGATCCCCAGGGAGTCAAGAAGAGTCTGCAGCATATAATCTGTGATCTCATAGCTGGTCAGCTCTCCGCCGAAGTCGATCACAAAAGCTCCCTCAGTGGGCGTTGTATCCTCATCATACAGCTCAAGGGAGGACATCCACGGCCCCACCAGCTCCTCCCCGGCATACTCCTGATATACCGGCCGGAGATACAGCTCTCTGGTCACATCATTGACATATCCGGCATACACCTGGCTCATTTCCTGTTCTACAGGGTCCCATATATTGAATCCTTCGGGGGGGCAGGCGTTTTCATACGGATACCAGTTATGATCAGAAGAAGGTTTATTCAAAGCGCATTGGTGTGTTCCAAGAGCTGATGTATATACAGTGAAGCGAATATATGCAGCAGTTGCCGGGGATGTCTTGCTTCCATTTTGGGGACCGGATCCAGTAATCCCCGCTTGACTTATAAAAGATTTTTCAGAATCATACCAGTTAAAAGCATAGGCCGCCGCGGTCCCTGCTGTGTTTTTCCCATAGTAGGAAGTGCTTGGAGAGATGGGAATAAAACCGCTTGTCGATGTGTATTGACTTGATATGATATTTCCGGTGCTTCCGATCCTTCCGCTTTCAATATCCGGGGAGTCCTCATCAAAAAGGTTGATACCAGCTCCACCGGCCCACGGCTTATCATAGCCGTTATAGCTCTGAGAGGGCATGAATTCATAGATCATTCTTATCCTCCTTCCCGGGCGGATTGATGATCTCCGCCAGGATGTCCTGCGCTCCACGTTCTCCGCTGGTTGGCATCTGGAGCTGATTGATGTTCATGCCCCGGATAGCGCCGATCAGGTTTTTGAGCGTATCGTTTACGTCCCTGAGCCGGTCCTCTGTCGGATCCTTAGGGAGCTGAGCGCTGCCGGCTTTGGCAGCGGCCTCCACCAAGTCCGGCTTCTGCTCCGGCTTCTGCTCCGGCTTCTGCTCCGGGGCGGGATCCTTCGCCGGCGCTTCGATAAATGAGCTGTACTCCTTGATCTGATCGACAGTGTACCCGGCTTTCCTCAGTTCAAAGAATTCCTTGATGCTTACCATATTATGACCTCCATGTTAAAAGTTTCGCCCAGGTAGACGGACCACATACACCATCCGCCTCCAGGCTGTTATTCTTCTGAAATCTGATCACTGCCGATTCCGTGGCCGGGCCGTAGAAGCCATCCGGATCGATCCATCCATATCCATGGTAGTTGAGCGCTGCCTGTGCTGCACAGGTGGCCGGAGATACATCACCACGGGAGATGATCGGGATCCGGCAGATTCCGAACTGCGGGAGCGGAGCTGCTGCCGGAGGATCATCCAGCGTCCCGGAGCTGTCCGGGAGCCGGAGAACATGATCCCAGCCTGCACTATAAGTGTAAACCGGCCGGATCCAGATCTCTCTGCCCGTCTGATCTCCCGATTGAGCGCCCTGTCCGATCCCGCCTTTTTCATCCCCGAAAGCCTCCACGATCTGATTGTTACCTATATAAATAGCAGTGTGGTGGAGATTGTTCAGGAGGATGTCACCGGGCTGGAGCTGCACATTGGCCGGGAGGACCTGCCAGCCCGCTGCCCGGAGGCAGTCACGCATATTGCCCGTGTAGGTGGCTCCGTTGGTGTTGGCTCCCGCTGAGCTGTAGCAGTACAGCACCAGGGAGCTGCAGTCATAATCAGGACCCTGCCGGTTGAGCTGGCTGTATCCGTGGGAATCGTCTTTGGCAATCCGGATGGCCGTCTCTACGGCCTTCTTCTTTATCTCCTGATTAGTCATGCTGCAGTTTGTCTGAAAGCCGCTGCAGCGCCAGCGTGTTATTGGCCAGGGCATCAGTGACGGCTTTCAATTCCTGTTTGTGGTCCTCCCGCTCTTTGTTCCAGAAATAGAACATACCCAGCACACAAGTGATCGGGAATCCCACATTCTGGATCAGCGGAACAAGGTAATTGATAATCTCCTCCATGAGATCACCTCCAGCTGAGCAATAGGCGGGACCGGAGCATAATGATCCTGGCGAGATCACGCCCGGGCTTCCGGCCCTGCCATGGGGCTGCACCGGTCCCTTACATTATAATATATACGTTTGTTACCATTTTGTAAAGATTTTTCTTTACTTAAGTAGTATTATAAGAGCGTGGCCGGAGCGCCATAATCTAAGACATAAAGGAGATCCCAAAACAATGAAGAAAACCTACATCCGCACCAAGACTCTGGAGCTGACCGGAGAACAGACTGACGAGCTGATCATGCTGGTCCGTCATGAGCTGCAGGAGCTGGACGCCATGCCCACCGACAACAGCTATGGAAAATGGATCCTCCGCCGGCAGGGGCAGATGAATCTGATCCTGGACAAGCTGCTGGCCGATGATTTCACAATCGTGGAGGTGGAGGAATGATGTCTCTCAGAAATTGGACTCCCTGCGATGAGCCGGACCTTGAAGGATTCCACCATTGTCCCTATGCAGATGGCTCCGACTATGTTGATTGCGAATACTGATGTGGAGCTGATGAGCCGGACGATGATCCGGAGGAGTGGTATGAGGAGGTGGAGGAATGGTAATCGAAATTGATTCCACCAGCGTGTGCCGGCTGATGATCGCCTGCCATCTCATGAAAAAGAGGTGGCAGGAAGAAGCAAAGCACGATCCTTCTTCAGAGAGCTGGCAGCAGGTATGCCGGAGCGCCATGAAGCGCTGGGATGATCTTCACGATGAGCTGGAGCGTCAGCTCAAAGAACACCAATAAGCCAAAATGCCCGGGGATCCTCTCCGGGCATCATACCCGGGATGGCCTCCGGGATCTGACGATGGCAGGCCGGGAAAGGAGATCGAGAATGTACGCAGATAGTAATGGCTGCTACCGGCTGTGCCAGGCAGTCATAAATCAGGCAAGGCGGGATTATATCACCGGAACGGAGCGAGACTGCAGAGCGCTGGAAAGCTGGGTAAGATCCCGGGCTTTTGGTGTTTTCTCCTTAGGCGCTCACGCTGATCCGGAGGATGTGATCTTCGCCTGGAAGAAGCAACGGAGGATGTATTATGCCGAGCGTTTACGAGTACGCAACAGAGTGGAGCGAGAGAGATCTCAAAAAGGAATACAGCCGGCTCCGGGACGCATTTCAAAAGCAGATCGGGCGTCTGGCTGAGAAAGACCAGTCCTCCAGAGTAAAGGCATTCATGCCGGGAGGATACAAGCACCAGAGGACCATCAAAGAGATCGAGAATCTCAGGGGCCGGAAAAACTGGAGCGAAAAATCCAGGCGTGAAGATTGGGCAAGGCGGATCGCTGAGCTTAAGGAGCTGCGCTCCGCACGGTCCCTGTCCATCTCCGGCCGGAAGGCCATCAGGCAGGAAACCATCAAGACTCTCAAAGAGGAAGGCCTCACCGGGATCAACAGCAGCAACTATGATCAGTTTGTCAATTTCATGAACTTTGCCAAAGCACAGGGATTGCTTGACCAGTATGACAGCCAGCAGATCGCGGAGGCTTTCAATGACTGGATCGAAGGCGGGATCCTGAAGAATGACGAGCTGGCAGCCTATATTGAGGAGTGGTCAGACAGTGCCGGAGCCGTGGATCTATTCGATTGAGACTTGCCCTTTTGATCCCGGAGCATATCCTGACTGTAAGAAGCCAAAAGGCAATCCCCAGAAAAAGGGAGGAAAGAGGACCTATATCAATGCCGTGTGCGCCTTTGACATAGAATCCACCACACTGCCCGGTGATCAGGCCATCATGTATGTATGGCAGATGCAGCTTGAGGATTTCACCGTCATGGGCCGCACATGGGACGAGTTTTTAACATTCTCCACAGAGTTATCCACAAAGGCAGGGGAGCGCACCCTTGTGCTATGGGTGCATAATCTCAGCTATGAATTCCAGTTTCTCCAGGGCATATACCATTTCCGGCCGGAGGATGTGTTCGCCGTCAAGAGCCGGAAGATCCTTAAATGCACCATGTTTGGCAATCTGGAATTCCGCTGCAGCTACCTTCAGACGAATATGAGCCTGGACGCCTTCACCCGGAAGATGGGCTGTGAGGTCCGGAAGCTGACAGGGACTTTTGATTACCACAAGATCCGTTACCCGGACACGGAGCTGTCGAAGGATGAGATAGCTTACTGTGTCAATGATGTCCGGTCACTGGTGGAGGCGCTTAAGATAGAAATGGCATCAGAGGAGGATAATCTCTGCACCATTCCACTGACCAGCACCGGCTATGTGAGACGCCAGGCAAAGAAAGCAATCAGGACCAGCTACGGCTTTCATTCATGGATCAGGGACCAGCTCCCGGACTATTCTCTCTATTCGGTGCTGCGGGAGGCTTTCAGGGGAGGCAATACACACGCCAGCAGATTCTATGCCGGCGAGATCCTGAAGGACGTCCACTCCATTGACCGCAGCTCCAGCTACCCGGATGTACTGGTCAACTGCAAATTCCCGATCAGCCGATTCAGGTACCGGGCAGGCATTGAGTTTGACAGGCTCCGGAAGGAGATCAGGACATCCCACAAGGCTGCAGTGTTCCGAGTCCGTTTCCAGCAGATACACCTGATCGATGAGTTTTACCCATGCCCATATCTCTCCCGGGACAAGTGCCGGAATTACTCAGATATGCTGTGCGACAATGGCCGGGTCCTGACTGCGGAGTATCTGGAGACAACACTTACGGATATTGATCTGGAGATCATCGACAGCCAGTATGAGTGGAAGCACGCGATGGTTTGGGATGTGTATACAGCCCGATATGGCTACCTACCGCAGCCGTTCCGGGATTTGGTCAATTACTATTACCGGCAGAAAACGCAGCTCAAAGGTGTAGCAGGACAAGAGCTGTACTATGATAAGTTCAAAAACCGGGTAAACTCACTATACGGAATGGCAGCACAGGATCCAGTCAAGGATATGATCGTCTATGATCCCGATCTGCCGGAGCTGTACGCCCTGGCCGGGGAGGATCCGTCCGAGCTGCTGGACAAGTATAACCGGAAAGCGTTCCTCAGTTACTCTGTCGGCGTCTGGACCACTGCCCATGCCCGACGGGAGCTGCAGGAGATGATAGATCTTGCCGGACTGCAGTTTGTCTATGCCGACACGGACTCCGTAAAGTATATCGGGGAGCTGGACTATTCCGAGTACAATGCCAGGATCATGGAGCGCTCCATCTCCAATGGTGCCTACGCTGACGATCCCGCCGGCGTCCGCCATTACATGGGGATCTATGAGCATGACGCAGACTATGAGCAATTCAAAACCTTAGGCGCTAAGAAATACGCATATGTGATTGATGGCCGGTGCCATGTCACTGTTTCCGGAGTAGATAAAAGGAAGGGAGGTGAGGAGCTGCAGCAGGCAGGCGGACTGGAGAAATTCAAGCCGGGTTTTACTTTTGTACTTGCAGGAGGGACAGATGCGGTTTATAATGATCATGTCGATCTCATCACCCACACTGACAAAGGCCGGCCGCTTAGGATCACTCCTAATGTGGTCATTAGAGAATCCACTTACACATTGGGCATAACCGGCGAATATAAGAAGATCATCCACTCCGCCACAAGACTCCGTGAAACTCTGCTCCGGGCAGGCTTCGATCCGGATGCAGTTATTCAAAAACACTTACAAAAAGAAAGGAACAAAGAAAATGGAAATCCTCAAGACTAAGAATCAGAACGACAAGGCCAGCACCCTGTACAACATGATGCACGGCAGCTCCCGGGGAGCCCTGAAGGACTTTGACGGGGACGAGATGGAGATCAGCAACTATGTGATCTACACCGACACCAACCAGGAAGGCGAGCTGCTGACCTGCGTCACGCTCCGGGAGCCGGACGGGACCATGTGGACCACCAACGGCGCCACCTTTGTGCGGGACTTCTACATGATCCTGGAGACCTGCGAGCGCTGCGGGGAGGAGCTGACGGCCATCCGCATTGTGGAGGGCGAGTCCAAGAAGGGCCGCACCTTCCGCACCTGCGAAATGGTGGAGTGATTCGCCAGGGCCGGGGAGAGATCCCCGGCCTGCTCTTTAGGAGGAGATCATGGCAACACTTTTGAAATTAGGAATCGTATTGTTTGTATGGCTGTGCCTGGACTTTGCCATCATGCTGGTGATCAGGAAATGAAGCTGTACACCGATCAGGGCTATCTGGATCTGGACTATGTTCTGTCAAAGAAATGCCCTTTTACACTTGTGATTGGAGGCCGAGGCACCGGCAAAACGTATGGATCCATCTGCTACGCCCTGGACCATGAGAAGCACATAGCCTTTATCCGGAGGACTCAAACGCAGATAGACCTTCTCTCCAAGCCGGACCTCAACCCGTTCCAGGCCGTGGCATATGACCGCAGCATTGATGTGTTCACGCAGCCGGCCAGCAAGCAGCACAGCTTGATCTTCGTGAAGCGGCCGGAAGAGGAGGCACACTCCATTGGATTCATGGCCGCTCTGTCTACGTTCTCCAATATGCGTGGCTTCAGCTCCGAGCAGACAGAGCTGCTGATCTATGATGAATTCATACCGGAGACTCATGAGCGCTCCATCAATAATGAGGATACGGCCTTCTTTAATATGTATGAAACCATTAACAGGAACAGAGAGATCAAGGGACGGAATCCCCTGCAGGCGCTTCTGCTCTCAAACTCCAACTTCTTGGCCAGCCCGATCCTCCTTGCTTTGGGGCTGGCGGATGTGCTGCCGGCTATGCGGGACAAGGGCCAAACGGAGTGGATCAACCAGAAACGTGGCATAGCGCTCTTCAATCTCTGGAATTCCCCGATCAGCCAGCAGAAGCGGGACACGGCTCTGTATCATGCGACAGCCGGCTCCAGCTTCGGCCAGATGGCTCTGGATAATGACTTTGCCCTGGATGATCTCCGAGATGTCAGGCCCATGTCTCTGAACGGCTGCAGGCTCCTGGCCAGGATAGGGAAGGTGTACCTGTACAGCTACAGTCAGGGATGGTATGTCAGCTTACATGGCAATGGCAAACCCCGCAGGGAGTATGAGATCACCCCGGAGGACGTCCGGAGGTTCAAGACGGAGAATCCGC